>JABLXR010000026.1 GCA_013178015.1 Anaerolineae bacterium | reverse complement strand
AGGCCCCAGTCCTCCCGAGCCTTCAGCAGGTCCTGCCAGCGCCGGTCCCACTGGAAGGGTGCAGGCTGATACGGTATCACGCCGAAGTCCCAGGTGAGGCCGGCGGTGTTGGACATGGTGTAGAGCCTGAGCCCTCGCTCGTGGGCGGCGGCCGCCTCGCCGGCGAAGTACTTGCCTGGCCCCTCGAAGGAGAGGGTGTAGTCCACACACACGTTAGTGACGTTCTCCCGCTGCCGCTGCTCGAACATCTCGAAAGTGGCCTCGAGAGTGATGTCGGTGGGCAGAGACCGGATCAGGGCCAAGCGCGGCTCTTCCGGTGCCCAGCCCCAGTTGTAGGTCCAGAAGACGATGTCGGCCTGGGGGCTATAGCGGCGGATCACTCGCTTGAGCAGGTTCAGCCACTGGGGGTAGTCCTCGCAGGGCCACCAGCCCGGGCTGGGCTTGCTGGGCGGCAGGCCGTCGGGGGAGGCATCCAGGCGCAGGCGGCCGGTGGTGTGTGGGTCTTTGCTGGGGAACTCCACCGATTCCCCTACCAGAGTCACCCCTTTGAAGCCGGGGCAGGCGCGAAAGAGGGCCCCGTAGGTGCTATCGTAGTAGGCCTCGGCGTCAGGATCGTCGGGGTGCTTGGGGCTCTTGATGTAGCTGTAGGCGTAGACGTCAATGCCGTAGCGCGCCGCCCGATCTATCAGGTTGTTGAAGTCCTGGTAACCCTTAGGAGTGCGGTCCACCACGTCCGTGTGGGGCTCGTGGGTGCCGACGAAGAGCAGGGCGGCATCGAACCCATGATGGGCCATGGCGTTGAGGTAGTCGTCGGGGAAGGCGTCCAGCCCCCAGCCGGAGTGGGTCATCCGGGGCGAGAAGAGGGGCTCGCGCGTGATGTCCTGCGGGCTGACGAAGGGCGCTTCCCGCAGGTTCATGAGGTCCTCCAGGTGATAGGAGCCCTGGCCGGCCCCCCGGTCTTCATGACCACACACCACCACCCTGTCAGGGCTCACCACCAGGCGGAAGCTTCGCGGCACCGTCAGGTCTGCTCCCATCTGCGGCAGGTCGTCCTTGGTGGCCAGGAGGATGAGGCGGTCGCCGCTCTGGGCCACCTCCGCCGGGGAAGCCGTCCTTCGCAGGACGAGCGACACGCCCATGCTGGTGAAGAAGTAGTCCTGTAGGTCCTTGGCTGCCGTCAGAAGCATTTCTGAGGCCGCTTCAGGCACCACGATGGCCCAACCGTCGTCCACTACGGTCTCGTCTGGGCCGGGCCGGGCGGCGGCATCGCCACGATCGGGCTTATGTACCACGGAGATTCGCCGTCGGAACTCGAAGTGTCTCTCTGTCACTGTTGTCATCCTCTCACGCTTGGTTTTGTGCCCAGTCTAGCCTCAGGATAGCCCGTCGCTCTCGCCCTTCTGCACCGCCAGGGCATCGGCCACCATCTCCCGGATCCCCCACCGGGGCCGGTAGCCGATCAGCGTCTTGGCCTTGGTGATGGACAGGTCGAACACCCAGCGCACCGGCACCTGCCACTCGAGGACGGGTATCCCCAGGGCTTCGGCGAGCACCTGGGCTGCCTCGGTGTAGTAGATGGGCTCCGGGGCGGCGGCGTTGAAGGCCTCCCCCACCGCGGCTGGGCTCTCCAGGGCGCAGACGCAGGCATGGGCCACGTCCCGGGCGTCAACTGGTCGGTACAGCCACGGCCGCCCCCGGTCGTCGGTGATGGCGCAGGGCTGGTCTTTGGACCGAGCGGCCGCCTCCAGGTCGTGCCACAGCTCGGTGCCGTCGGCCATGTAGAGCTCGCTCTCCCGGTGAGCCTGGCCGGTGCGCAGGATGTTGCACACGAACCCCACGTTCCAGCGGCCCAGTATGGACGTGCCGGAGGCGATACCGGAAGGGCGGATGATGGCGGCCCGAAGCTTCGTCTCCCGGCTGACCGCGTTCACGATCTCCTCGCCGATGTTCTTGCTCAGGGGGTACACTCCCCGAGGACGGCGGGGGTGCTCCTCGTCAATGGGAGCGTAGCAGGCGGCGTACTGGTGGGTGTCGCTGGGGTAGACGCTGGAGGAGCTGATGTGAACCAGCCGCTCCAGCCGGTCGGCCCTGCGCCCCGCGGCACAGGCCACGTGGAAGGTGGTGCGCACGTTGTTGTCGAAGAAAGCGCTCTCGGTCATGCCCGGCAAGGGCGACACCAGGTTGGCGGTGTGGACAGCAGCGTCCACCCCTTCCATGGCCCTCTCAGCCACTTCCGGGTCCAGCAGGTCGCCCTCCACCACCTCCAGCTCTAGCCCTGCCAGACGGTCGGCAGCGGGGTCATTGGGGAGTATGAGCCCCCTCACCTCGTAATTGCGTTCGAGCAGCTGCCTCACGAGACGGCACCCCACCTGTCCCGCGGCGCCGGTCACCAGTATCTTGGCCACATTGCACCTCCACAGCAGGCACGATTCACACGTTGGGCGGGTCGCCCCTGGGCGGGGGCCGGATTCCACTACTGCCCGAATGCCTCCAGGATGGCACCGAGACGCTCAGCGAACCGGCGATAGTTGTCCCAAGACACGTCCGGGGGCACGCCGTGATCCACGGCCGGGATGTAGCGCCCCCGCTCCAGCAGCGGCGGCAGCTTGGTCAACTCGGCCTCGATAGCCTCCGGACCAGCGGCCAGCGCCCGCTTGTCAACGCCTCCGATCATCTGCAGCTCCGGGTACTGCCGGGCGATGCCGGCCAGGTCCAGCCCCGAGGCGACCTCGAAGGGAAGCACCCCGGTGACGCCTCCCTCCAGCCACAGCGGGATCAGCTGGGTCACGTCTCCGTCAGAATCTACGAAGATGTTCCTCACCCCCGCCCGTCGCAGGGCCTCGGTCATCCTCCGGTAGCGGGGTAGCAGGAAGCGGCGGAAAGTGGCGGGCGAGATCAAGGGCCCGCCCCGGTAGCACATGTCCTCCCAGATGAACACGAAGTCCACTCGGACCTGGCGCAACACCCGGGGGTAGAAGGCGCTCCACAGGTCGCAAAGGGTGTCCAGCACGTCTTCCACCAGTCCGGGATCGTCGTAGAAGGCCGTCAGGGCCGTCTCCAGCCCCATCAGCTCGCGCAGCCCCCCGAAGAACCCGCAAGGGAGCATACCCAGGAACAGGATGGAATCGCGTTCCTCCCACTCCCGGCGCCAGCTGTCCCAGTCGTCCACCCCCACGAAGGGGTGCTGTCGGCTGGGGAAGCGCTCGGGGTGGCGCGGGTCGGATAGCAGCGGCCGGAGTTGCTCCCAATCCGCCCGGCTTTGTACCGGGTGGTGCAGGAACTGGGGCATGCTCTCGTCGTCGGCCCTGACCCTCTTCACTACTCCGTGCTGATCCCGGATGACGCGGCTGGCACCCTCCTCGGCCAGGACCGTCTCCGGCAGCAGGGGGCAGAGGAAGGCGTTGACCGGCACCGGATGCTGGGAGCCGTCCTCGAACCCGGCGGCCCGGGCCCAGTCGTCGCCGACCAGGCCCTCGCGATGCCACCGATCCAGGGTCTGCTTCCAGGGTCCGAAGAAGGCGGCCTGAGGTGGCCTCACCCCGGCTTCGCCGTTCATGACCCTGTGGAAGCGCTCCTTCAGTCGCACTGCTACCTCCGTGCTGCCGGGCACGTCCTACGGAAACAGCACCACTTTGCCCACTGCCTCCCGGGAGCCGATCCGGCGGATGGCTTCGCCGATGTGGTGGAAGCGCAGCCGATCGGAGTAGAACCGGCTGGGGTCTATCCGGCCGGCCTCGATCAGCCGCAGGACTTCGTCGTGGGCGCCGGGCTCGTCGGTGCGGATCTTGGCGATGCGGGGATCGTCGGGCTTGGGGCCGGTAGGCGGTATCTTGGGCGAGCCGTAGGCGGCCACCTTGCCGTCCGGCTTCACCCAGCTCAACGCCTGGGCCAGCGCCTTCTGGTCACCGATGCAGTCCACCAGGACGTCCACTCCCTGCCCGCTGGTGAGGTCTGCCACCGCCTGGGACACGTCGGCCTCCCGGCCGTTGATGGTGCGGGTGGCGCCCACCTGGCGGCCCACCGCCAGCCTCTCGTCGTGGTGCCCCGCCAGGATGACCTCGGCCGCGTCTCTCACGGCGGCCGCCTGGACGAAGCCCAGCCCCACCGGCCCGTCCCCCACCACCAGCACCGTCTTGCCGGCCACGTCCAGGGCCTTCACCCAGCTGAGGGCCTCCCGCAGGTTGATGATCATGGCGGCATCGGCTGGGTCCATCTCCGCCGGCACCTTCTGGTGCAGGAAGTGGGTGATCACCAGCCCGCTGGTGTCCAGGTCGTCCTCCTGCATGGCCCGGGTGTCGGTGGCCAGGCCGATGGTGGTGAAGCTCCCCAGGGCGGAGCTGTACTCCCCCATCGTGGTCCCGGGGTAGACGGCGGTGACCCGCAGGAGCACGTCTCCCACCCGGTAGCTGCGCACCTTCGGCCCCACCTCGATCACCCGGCCCACGGTCTCGTGGCCCAGAATCAGAGGCAGAGGGGTGTTCCAGCCCATGTTCCCGTGCACCACCCGGTAGTCGGTGCTGTTGCAGGTGGCCCAGCAGAGCACCTCGGCCACCGCCTGATACTTGTTGGGGACGGGCTCCGGCACTTCCTCAAGGGCCACGGAGCCCAACTGCCGTACCACTGCTGCTTTCATAGTGTGCGGCGGCCGAGGCCGCCTTCCTCCTTATGGCTAGAGAATCTCACCGCCGAGGCCGCAGAGACCACAGCGAAGAAGGCAAAGATGTCGGCTCCATCGCTTGTTCCCTATCTCTAGTCCCGGTGCCAGCGCAGGACGATGCCCACCGTCTCCTGGGGCGAGCGCAGCATCAGGTCGTAGGCCTGAGGCGCGTCCTCGCCCTCGAAGTAGTGGGTGATCAGCGGTTTCACCTTCAGCAAGCCCTGCTCTATGTACGAGAACATGGTGGGTATGCCCTCGTAGCTGGTGGGGTTGTAGAAGGTGATCTGCTTGACGTGGGGAAGGTACAGGTCCAGGGGAGTCAGGCCGGAGTAGTAGCCCTGGAAGCAGTACCGGCCGTCCCGCCGGATCCACTCGAAGGAGGCGTTGACGGCGTCGGCGTTGGCGGAGGTGTCGATGATGACGTCCGCCCCCTCGGGCTTGATGGCCTTCACCCTGGCCTCCACGTCGTCGGTGCGAGGGTCGAGGACGATCTCCGCCCCGCACTCCCGCGCCAGGGCCCTTCGCTTCTCCAGCACCTCGCTGGCGATGACGGTGGCTCCTTTGGTCTGGGCCAACTGCACCGCGAACTGCCCCACCAGCCCCAGCCCGATTACCACCACTAGGTCCCCCGGGTTGATGCCGGTGAGCTGGATGCCGTGCCAGGGCACCCCGGGCATGACTCCCAGCGCCGCTTCTTCGGGCAGGACCTTGGGTGGCACCTTGATCACCTGGGCGGCATCCTGGACGGAGTAGCTCAGGTGCCCGGCCCACATGGGGCGGATGTCGCTCGCCAGGCGGCTGTGCCCGCAGTACACCAGGTCGCCTTCGGCGATGCCCTGGACCTCGGCTCCTACCTTCTCGGCGATGCCGCAGTGCTGGTAGCCCGTCACCAGGGGGTAGGTCACCCCCTTGTAGCCGTTCTTGAGGATCCAGCCCTCGGTGCCGATGCTCACTCCCGAGTAGAGCACTCTGATCAGCACGTCCTTGGGCCCCGGATCGGGCACCTCTACGTCCCACACCTCGACCTTCTCGGGAGCGGTGAACACCACCCCTCGTGCTTTCATCGCTGACCTCCCATTGGGGCAGGGGATAGGTTGTAGGTTACAGGGAACAGGGCAAAGCACTATCCCTGTGCCCTACGACCTAGCCCCTGTCACCTATGACCTACAGAGTGATGACCTCACGACGATAGGTGGGGAACTCCTCCACCCCGTCTTCCGTTACCCGGATGCCGTCCTCGAAGCGGGCGCCGTAGTCGTCGGTATGGAGGAACGAGTCCACCTGGAAGGTCATGTTGGGGACGAGTTTGTAGGTGGAACTGGTCTCCATCCAGGGATGCTCGCACTCCATCAGGCCGATGCCGTGGCAGGGGCCGTAGAGGAGGGCGTGCCCCATGCCCCTCTCCCGCACGTAGTCCGCCACCTGCTGGGAGATCCATCCGGCCGAGACGCCCGGCTTGATGAGCTCGATGGTCTTCTTCTGGGCGTCCAGAGCCACTTCGAGCAGTTGGCGCACCTCGGCGGGCACCGGCCCAAAGCTGACTGCCCGGCCGATGCTGGAGGTGTAACCCGCCACCTTGGCCCCGATGTTGAGCTGGATCACCTGGCCCTTCTCCAGGACGCTGTGCGTGGGCCTGCCGATGGCGTGGGAGCTGTGCTGGCCGGAGAGCACGTAAAGCGGGTGACCCTCGTACTCGCCGCCGTTGGCGTAGATCTCGCGCTGGGCGATGCCCACCACCTGCAGCTCCGTCATGCCCGGCTTCATCTCCTCCAGTACCGCCTTGATGGCCAGGGCAGCCACCCGGAAGGCCTCCCGAATGGCGGCGATCTCCGGCTCGCTCTTGGCCATTCTTAGAGAGATGAGCAGGTCGTCAGCCTTGACGATCTCCCCGTCCTTCATGGCTTCCTGCAGGCCCAGATACACCGGCACGATGGCGATGGCGCTGGCGGCCATGCCCAGCCGCTTGACGCCCTTGCCCCCTGACACCTCGTCCAGAACCTCGGCGAACGTGGGTAGGGTAACGCCCGGATACTCCGGCTCGGAGGACTCGCGGTAGGCCAGCAACTGGCGGATCTTGGGCAGCCGGCTGCGGGACTTAGCGTAGGTCAAGCTCTCCGGACCTATCAGCAGCATGGGCTCGCCCTCGACCGGCACCAGCACTCCGGCGCTCTCGAAAGCGGGCCAGTAATCGGCCAGGTAGCGGATGTTGTGCGACTCGCAGTCGTTGCCGAAGACGATGAGTGCGTCCAGGTTGCGGCGAGCTAACTCAGCCTGCACCGCCGCAATGCGCCGGTCGAACTCCGCCTGCGGTATCTCGAATGCCATTTCGGACCTCCTTATATGATGACCGATCTAGGTGCGCGTGAAGCCACTAAGCTGTCCGATGAGGGGTCAGGCTGGTGCGGATCCAACCTCGGACCCCGGATAGGTGTCGGTGTCGCCCATAGCCCTCCTCTATACGAACCGAAAGCGCCGCACGGCGACGGCGAACATGACCGCTCCCATCAGCAGCAGCACGCCGACCCTACTGCACCAGGTTCTCTGCAGCCCTGGGGGGCCCAGGCGCTGGCGAACTGGGGCCGGCTCAGGGCTCCAGGACCACCACCTCGTACAGCTCCAGCTTGGGGACGTCCACCCGCAGCCAGTCCCCATCGGCGCTCAGGGAGTACTCGAGGCCGTCGCGGGCACGGAAGGCTCGGCGGAAGCCGCCCTCCCGACGGACGTAGAGCTTCAGATCGTGGACCGGGATCACCTCGTGCGGCTCCACCTCGCAGTCGGCATCCTCGACGATCTGCTTGGTGGTCAGGTTGACCAGGTGGACGGTCCAACGGTCGCCCTGCTTCCAGAGCGACAGATCCACGGTGGTGGGGGCCTGCAGCTTCAGCGGGAGCCTGTCCCCCACCAGGGCCTGAACGGCGTTGGTCAGGAGCTGGAGGTGGTCCGGGTAGCCGGCTCGCATGTAGGAGAAGCCCACATCGGGAGCCAGGTAGATGACCTTCCCCCGGCGCACTACAGCGGGCCAGTCGCTCTCGCCCGCCGGGGCGGAGACGTAGGTGAAGGGCGCTAGGTCGGTGGGCGACTGCTCCAGCACCTTACCGAGCACTTCAGCGTCTTCCTGGGCTACCGCCCCCTCGATGCGGTGCTGGATGATGGGAGAGGAGCTCAGACCCCGGTTCAGCTCCCCATCCACCTTGATGTAGCCTCGATCCAGGTCCAACCGGTGCGAGACTCCCAGCAGGTCGGCCAGGCCGAAGTCCTTCCGGATGAGGCCGTGCTCATCGTAGAGCGACGTCCGGTAGGTGGCGATGAGGGCGCCCCCGCCGTCCACGTACTGTCTCAAGGCCTGGTTCACCTCGTCCGAGGTGCAGGCGGAGTTGGACAGCACCAGCAGGTCGTACTGGGAGATGCTGCCGTCCAGGATCTGCTCGTCCAGGACGATGTCGAAAGGCACGTGAGCTTCCATGAGGGCCTTGTAGGCCCCGTCGAAGCCCCGCCGGTAGTTGCTGGGGTCGTCCTTGCCGAAGAAGTCCAGGGAGGAGCGGGAGTAGTGCAGACCCACGCTCTTCACCGTCTCTCGGCCCAAGAGGTAAGGCTCCACCTCTCGCGCCATGTCGAAGGCCGCCTTGATCCCCTCGATGGTGTGGGGATCGTTGCGGCTGTCGGGGAAAGGCTCGGTGTAGATGTCCGGCCATGCCCCTTGAGCGATGATCTCCGCCACCTGGCGCTTGACCTGATTGACCGACCAGGGGGTGTAGAACCAGCCCTTAGGCTTATCCCAGTAGAAGTGGATGTCGGCCAGGATGGTGACCACCTGCTGCCCTCTGGCATAGGGCCGCAGAATCTTGGAGACCTGCCCGGCGGACCAGTTGCCCTTTCCCCTGCGGGTGCCGATCTCCTTCTGAAGCATGTCGTCCACCTGGGGAGTCAGAGTGCCGGTGCCGGCGGCCCAGTTCTGATCCGGCCCGCAGTGGGTGACCCAGATCAGGCCTTCCCGCTGAGCCTTGGCCGCGTCTCGGATGAACTTCATGGTGGCGATGGCCGACTCCTGGCGAAACTGGATGAACTTGCGCCAGGACTCGCTGCCCCAGTCCTCCTTGATGGGGAAGGGCCAGTCGTACTTCTCGGCAAACCGGGCGCGGCAGTAGTCGCACCAGCAGCCGTAGCGGTTGAAGGCGTACATGTCGAAGAAGAAGCCGTTGGTGGGATAGAGACGGGCGACCTCGGCCACGATGCTGGCCATGTACTCGCGGATGGGGCTGTTGGGGCAGGGCACCCCCCAGCCCTCGGCATAGATCTGGGAGCCATCGGCGGCCCGCTGCCACCACTCTGGGTGGGCCTCGCGGCGCTCGATGTTCATGAAGTTGACGTAAGTGATGACGGTGATGCCTCGCCGCTGCAGGGCTTCCAGGAGGGTGCCGGTGTAGTCCCTGCCTCCCAGGTAGGGGTGCATGGGGGCGATCTTGCTGGGGTAGTAGGCGTAGCCGTGCTGGTTCAGGGCGAAGATGGCGGCGAAGTTGGCGCCGGTGCTGGCAATCTCGTCGGCGACGCGATCGGGATCGTAGGCGGCGAAGGCGTCGGGGGCATTGCCCGACAGGTAATAGTCGTAGTGCCAGATGTAAGCTGGTGCTTCTTTGCCGATGCCGTACATGAGTACCCCCTTGACTGGTGGTGGAACCGGTGCCGATCGGCCCCGGCTATGTCGGTCAGTGGTTGTGTTCTCGGGCCTCGCCGTCCTGCCTCTATGCCAGGCGGATCGCCCGGCCTGACTGAGAGCTGTCCCAGATGGCTTGCCCCACGCGCATGGCGGCAGCGCCCGCCTCCAGGTCTGGGCCGGGCCGCCGCCCCTCGAGGATGCACCGGGCGAACTCCCTCAACTCGCCCGTGTAGCCCATCAGGTTGCGCATGTCGGGCACGCGGATGGCGGTGGGCTTGTAGGCCAGGCTCAGGTTGTCCAACTGCATCTCCGCCGGCATCTCGGTCCAGCCTTTCTCCCGGTGGACGTTGACGTAGAGCATGTCCTCGACCACCACGTAGTTGTGTACCCCGGTGATGCAGAACCACTCGTCGAAGCCTTCCCAGGACTCGAAGGAGTTCAGGTTTAGAGACGCGAGGGCGCCGCTCTCGAAGGTGACGGTAACGGCGAAACCGTGGTTGGCGGGGGAGCGCTCGAAGTACCGGGCGTAGACCTCGCCCACCGGCCCGGCGAAGTACTGGATCAGGTCGAAGATGTGCACCGCCTGCCCGGTGAGGTAGCTCAACCCTCCGCTCTCGATGCCCCAGAGCGGGTTGTAGTCTCCGTTGGCGAACTTGCCGTCCAGCATGGAGATGGGACCGAAGGAGGGGTCCTCGGCGGTCTGTTTGGCCAGGCCGTAGGCGACGGAGAACCGCTTCATGAAGCCCACCATGCCCCAGGTGCCCGCCTCGGCGGCCCTGGCGGCGAACTCCTCCGCCCTCTCGGCATTGATGGCCGGAGGCTTCTCCACGAAGATGGGGATGCCCCGCTCCCGCAGCACCTTCTCCCCGATGGGCTGCATCATCTGCGGGATCCCCACCACGATGACCCCGTCCAGGTCGGGCTCGCCCTCCAGCAGGGCGTCGGCGCTGTCGTAGAACCGGCGGGCCCCGAACCTGCGGGCGTTGCGTTCCGCCAGCGCCACCTGGAGGTCGGCCACCGCCACCAGGTCTATCTCGTCAATGAGGGGCAGGTTGGGGTACAGGGTCCGAGTGGCGTGTCTGCCGCAGCCGATGAAGCCGATCCGTGCTTGTTTGCCTTCGCTGGCCATGTGGTTATGTCCTTGTCCTCATTGCGGCCCTGGTGCGGCCGCGTCTCAATCCAGGTGGTAGAGCTCGCGGGCGTTGCCGGACGCGATCCTGGCCACGTCTTCCTCCGAGGCGCCCGCCGCCTCCAGGAACCCGACCATCGCTGCCACTCCGGGCGGGAACCGGTTGTCCTCCTCCCTTACCCCAAAGGTGGTGCCATAGCTCTGGAACGGGGGCCCGATCCTGGTGGTCCAGTCCGTTCCCGCCAGAAGCCGGGTAGTCGGGACTTCGGCCAGGGTGCGAGCCAGGGCGGTGGAGTCGAAGTCCCGGATCTCCACCCAGAAGTTGGTGGGGTACTGCTCGAAGGTTCCCGCCAGCACGTCCAGGTACATGTTGGCCCAGGGGATGAACCTGGGGTCGGGGTCGCAGCCGATGGCGTGAGCCAGGACATAGTTAGCCTCGGGCACTCGCTCGGCCACCGCCAGCAGGTCGGCGATGTGGCCGATGCCGTCGCCGGAGGCATCGCCTCCCCGCAGCCAGTAGGTGCCCAGGTGCACCTGGACCGGCACCTGATAGCCTGCCGCCGCCCGCACCACCTCGTCCACTTCCGGGCTGTCGAAGCGATAGCCCATCAGGTAAGGGAGCATCTCCCCCAGCTGGACGAAGCCCCACTCCCGGAAGCAGACCTCCATGCAGCGGAGGGACTCCTCCAGGAAGGCAGGATTGACGGTGCAGCTGCCGTACAGCCGGCCCGGCGCCTGCTGCACCACCTCGTGCACCATGCGGTTGGCGGCCCACATCCATTGGGGATCGGTGGCCATCCGGGTGAGATAGGGGAAGTCGCAGCTCACCAGGAAGCGCAGATCCGCCCCGGAGCGCTCCAGGACGGCCACCAGGTCCTGCGCCAGATGGGGGCGCCGGCTGCCATCGGGGGCAATGTCGCTCACGTGAATGTGGGTGTCTATCCAGGTTAGGTTACCGGGCATCAGCCATTCCCCTCTGCAGCTGCTATGGTGCTCGCAGCACGGCCGGCTTGAGGCTCCACGCTCCCAGCCTGGCCAGCTCCAGGAGCCCGGGGGCGGAGAACCCAGGCCGCATCATGGCCGAACTCCAGGAGGACCGGGCGGCGGCCTCGTCCACGTACCACTCGAAGCGCAGCGGCACCGGTTCCAGGAGCACCTCCTCGGGTGGACCCTGGCCGGCCAGGAGACGGGCCATCGCCCGCGCCAGGGCGGCCAGGAAGGCGCCCGGGCCTACCGTGACGGGCCCAACTTGCACCTCAGGAGGCACCTCCTGTTTGCGATCCGTCCACCCGACGGCCTCTCGGTTGGCCCGGCAGAAGTCGTCCCAGGGCACGGAGCCCTGGCCTTCGGCTTCCGGCGGGCGAGTGGGGTTGTAGACGGGCAGGCATAGTACCTGTTGTGGCAGGGCTCCCGACTCGCAGTAGGCCAGCAAGGCGCGGGCGAGGAGCCGGAAGGCTTCGGCAGCCGAGAGGGTGAGCTCGCCCAGGCGGACGAAGCTGACCTCGCTCGCGAGGGCCTCGGCCACCTGCCGCAGCTCCTCGGGCGCGAAGTAGTGGCCCCGAGCCAGGTCGGGATACAGGCGGGGCAGCTCGCTGGCACAGGTGGGCCGGACGTTCGGGTGCGAGAGGACCCAGGACAGGAACTCCTCGAAGTGAGCGTAACCGGCCTCCGTCAGCTCCCGCGGCTTGAGGTAGGTGGAGAACCACTCCTCCATCACCAGGGTGCAGGGATGGTTGTAGATGCTGATCAGGCCGCCGGAGGGAGAGAGCTGCCGGAGGCTCTCGGTGAAGGCTGCTTTGTGCTTCTCTAGCTCCCCCGGTGCGCCCAGCTCGAAGTTGAGCCCCAGCAGGTGATTGCGCTCATCTGCGCTGCCGCGCTTGCCGTACATGTGCGAGGTGCAGAGCACCCCGCCGTAGTAGAAGGGCTGGCAGTCCACCCCCACGTAGCCGAAGCCACTGACGTAGGTGGGGATGCCCCAGCGGCGCAGTACCGGGAAGGCCTGTGGAGCCCAGTTCGAGCCTGGTTGGCCGTAGGTGACCGGGTTGACCCCGAAGATGCGGCGCACGTCGAGCAAGCCGGGCCGCTCCCGCCGCTCGAACTCCGCCGCGCCGTCCTCCCAGTTCAGGGGAGCCAGGTACTCCGCCACCTGAGGGCGCAGCCCGTGCCAGTTGGAGTGGAAGCCGATGTCGTGCTTCTGCAGGGCGTCTATGACGTCGTAGCGCACGCGCTGCTCCAGCACCCGGGCCTTCTGCCCCACCAGCTTCATGGTGCCGCGCACCCGGTGGCGCTCGAGGATCCAGGCGAGGCGCTTGGCGGCATCGTCGCTCTGAGGCACCATGCAGTCTTCCACATCGAACCAGAACAGGACGTAGACGTTAGGCACTACCCGCTGCTCCTCATGGAAGGTGAGAAATGACACGTGAGCGGCGCGTTCACCGCGTGCAGCCTACCCATTGTCACGTGTCACTCCTCACGGATCACGTATCATCGTCTCCGCCAGCCAGCGGCAGAACTCCTCGGGAAGCCAGCGGGCTGGGTCGGATTCCAGAATGCCCACCCAGGCATGCACCAGGTCACCTACGTGGGTGCAGCGTAAGGTGGCGGAGCCGATGCGTCCGTACCGAGCCAGCCCCCTCTCGGCCAGTTGTTCTTCCAGCACCTCCCGATCTTCCACCCGCACCCAGGGCCAGACCCCTGGCTTCATCCAGCCCACCACCTCTGCTGAGAGGCACGCCCGAGAGTCCTCGGGACACCGTGCTAGGGCCCGCTCGACCACCAGCGTCTCCACCAGGTGCACCGCCGTGGCCACCCGCATGGTCACCCCGATGAAGCAGTAGGCAGCGTTCCAGTCAGCCAGCTTCTGCCAGGGGCTCTCCCGGGCGAAGGCGCGATCCCCAAACGGACCAGGACGGAGCCCGCTTGTGCCGTGATTGGCAGTCAGCTCCTCGGCCTTGGCCCCGATGGCGGCCACCGAGTGGGTGGCATGGTCGCTGCGGCGGGCGTCGGGCCGCCGCCAGAACCGATCCGGAATGGCCCCCACGTAGGCGGGCGAGGACTTCGGGTCCCAGCGCTGGAATACTAGGCGCTCTTCGCCTGGCTCCCAGTTGCATAGGGTCGGGACTGCCACCGTGCCCTCGGGCCCCACCGCCTCCAGGAAGCCCCGGATGACGGCATCGGGGCCGCCTACCACGGTGCCCATGCTGCTCAGGGAGCTATGGAACATGGCCGTATCGCCGGCTTCCACGCCCACCTGTTGTAGGGCGCGGCAGACGTCCTGCCACGTCACCCGTACGCTCGGATCGCCCTTCTCCGGCCTCATCTCCAGCCTTCCCCTAGCTTTCGAAGACGACGATGTCGTAGATGTCCAGCCTGGGCACCGTGACCGACTGCCAGCCACCATCTACCTCGGCGGGCAACTCCTCGCCGGTGGAAGCCAGGCTGGCCCGGAGCGGCCTCGCCGTCCTGAGCCTCACCTCGATGTCGGGAACGGGAATGGCTTCATAGCCGCCTATCTCGCAGCCGGCGTCCTCCACGATCTGGTTGGTGGTCAGGTTCACCAGATGGACCAGCGCCCGATCGCCCTGCCGCCGCAGGGACACGTCCACCGTGCCGGGAGCCTTCACCTTGAGAGGCAGCCTGTCACCGATGAGCTGAGCGACGCAGTTGGCCAGGAGGCGCGGGTGGTCCGGGTAGCCGGCGCGGATGAAGCTGAACCCCAGGTCTCCGGCGCAGTAGATGGCCTGTCCTCTGCGCGTGATCGCCGGCCAGTCGGTGCTCAGGACCGGCGCGGCTACATAGGTGAAGGGCGCTAGGTCGGTGGGCGACAGCGCCACCACCGTGGCCATGGCCTCGGTCCCCTCCAGAGCCTCGACTCGGGCCAGCCGGTGCTGGATAACGGGCGACCCGGTCAGACCCTCGGACAGGGCCGGCCCCGCTTCCAGGTACGAGGGTTCGTAGTCGCGCCGGTACCGGATGCCCAGGAGGTCGCTCAGGGCCAAGTCGGGCCGGCGCCGCCCCACCTCGTCGAACAGGGAGGTCTTGTAGGTGGCCAGCAGGCTGCCCCCGGCGCCCACGTAGTCGGAGATGGCGTCGGCCAGAGCATCGGACGTGCAGGCCGAGTTCGGAAGGACGAGCAGGTCGTAGTCCCGGATGCGGCCGTCGAGGATCTGCTGGTCCATCACCACGTCGAAGGGGATGTGGGACTCCATCAGGGCCTTGTAGGTACCGTCGAAGCTGTGCAGGTAGTCCTGGGGCTGCCCCCGTCCATAGAAGTCCAGCGAGGGCCGGGAGTAGTGCAGGGCCACGCTCTTCACCGACTCCGAGCCCACCAGGTAGGGCTCGAACCGGCGGGCCATGTCGAAGGCGGCCTTGATGCCCCGGACGGTGTAGGGGTTATTGCGGCCGTCGGGGTAGGGCTCGGTGTAGATGTCCGGCCAGGCCCCGTGGGCCACGATCTCGGCCACCCCACGCTTCAGTTGGGTCTCCGACCAGGGGATGTAGAACCAGCCGCGGGGCCGCTCCCCACTCATGTCACGGTGGGTATCGGCCAGGATGACGACCACCTGTTGGCCGGCGGTGTAGGGCTGCATCAGCTTGGCCCGGTAGCCTCCGGCCCAGCGTCCCCGGCCGTAATAGGTGCCCACCTCGCTCTGAAGCATGTCGTCCAGCGTAGGGCCCAGGGTCCCCGTCCCCCGCCACCAGTTGCTGTGCGGGCCGCAGTGCGTGACCCAGATGAGGTCCGGGCGGACGCTCTTGGCGGCGTCGCGGATGTGGGCCATGGTCTCCGTGGCAGAGCGGTAGCGGAACTCGATGTACTTGATCCAGCTCTCGCTGCCCCAGTCCTCGGCCAGGGGGAAGGGGAGGCCGTACTGCCGCTCGAACTTATCCCGGCAGTGGTCGCACCAGCAGCCGGTGCGGTTGAAGGAGTACATGTCGAAGAAGAAGCCCTGGGTAGGGTAGAGCTGGGCTACTTCCTGGACGATGGAGGCCATGTACTCCCGGATGGGGCTGTTCGGGCAGGGGACTCCCCATCCCCCCTCGTAGACCTGGCCACCGTCACTGGTCCGCTGCCACCACTCGGGGTGATCCTGGCGGCGCTCGATGTTCATGAAGTTGACGTAAGTGATAACGGTGACGTCCCTGGCCTGGAGAGCACGGATCATGGAGCCGGTGTAGTCGAGGCCCCCCAGGCTGGGGTGTACCGGGGCGATGCGGCTGGGGTAGTAGGCGTAGCCGTGCTGGTTCAGGGCGAAGACCACGATGAAGTTGGCCCCGGTGGAGGTCAGCTCATCGGCCAGGTGCTCGGGGTCGAAGCGAGAGAAGGCGTCTGGTGCCTTCCCGGAGAGGTAGTAGTCGTAGTGCCAGATGTATAGAGGCTCTTCCCTGCCTATGCCGCCCATGACGTGCCTCCAGCGAGCTCACCTGGTGTCCGCGGAGCCCGGGCTCTCCACTCACTCTTCTCGACCGTTACCATTTGAGGACCATACCCAGGGCTTCCTGAGGCTTCTCCAGTAGCAGCCGATAGGCATCGGGTGCCTCTTCGGCGCCGAACGTGTGGGTGATGAGGCCCCGTATGTTGATCTTCCCCTCGGCCGCGTACTGCAGCATGAGGTCAATGGCCTCGCAGTTGGTAGGGTTGTAGAAGGTCAGCTGCTTCACGTGAGGGGTGTACAGATCGAGACACGTCAGTCCCGGGTAGTAGCCCTGGAAGCAGTAGCGGCCCCCGCGGCGAATCCAGTCGAAGGAGCGGTTGACGGCGTCGGCATTGGCGGAGGTGTCCACGATGACGTCGGCGCCCTCGCTCTTCTCTGCCCGGATACGCGCCTCGACGTCTTCCACCCTCGGGTCGAGCACGGTGTCGGCGCTGTACTTCAGGGCCAGGTTCCGTCTCATCTCCAGGGGCTCGAGGGCGATCACCTTCGCTCGCTTGACCCGGAGCAACTGAGCCGCGAACTGCCCCACCAAGCCCAGACCGATGACCACTACCAGGTCGCCCTCGTAGATGCCGGTCTCCTGGATGCCCCGCCAGGGGACGCCGGGCATGACTCCGAGCGAGGCTTCGTCCGCCCCCACGCCTTCAGGCACTTTGATGAGCGCGGCCGCCGGAGTGACAGCGTGGCTCACGTGTCCCGCCGACATGGGCCGGACGTCTCCGAGCAGCCGGGTGTGCCGGCTGAACACCACGTCGCCCTCGCTGAAGCCTTTCACCGCCGACCCCATCCGCTCGATGACGCCGCAGTACTGGTACCCGGTCACGAGCGGATAGGTCACGCCCTTGTACTGATTCAGCAGGATCCATCTCTCCGTGCCGATGCTGATGCCGGAGTAGAGAACGCGAATCTGTACCTCCTCCGGTCCGGGCTCCGGCAGTTCGATGTCCCACACTTCCACTTCGCCCGGCGCTGTGAACACGACCCCTCTGGCGAGCATATCTGTGCCTCCGATGCAGTGCTTCTAGCCTTCATGGGTGGGCCGCCACCGGCGGCGCTCCCCCTAGCCTTTGAGACCGGACAGGGTGATGCCCTGAACGAAGTAACGCTGGAACGCCAGGTACAGGATGAGCATGGGCAGGAACCCGACGGTGGCGGCCGCCATCATGGGGCCGTAGCTGGCGGTGAACTCCTGCTTGAACAGAGCAATGGCTACCGGCAGCACCCGCATGTCCGTGCGGCTGGTGGTGAGTAGCGGCCAGAGGAAGTTGTTCCAGGCGCCCAGGAAGACGAGCGTGGACAAGGCGGCCAGGGCCGGCTTGGTGAGCGGCAAGACGATGCGGGAGAAGATCCCGTACTCTGAGGCGCCGTCAATGCGGGCGGCATCAAGCAGTTCGCTGGGCATGCTGAGCATGAACTGACGCATGACGAACACCCCGAAGGGACTGGCGCACATGGGCAGAATGATGCCATGGAAGGTGTTGGACCAGCCGAGCCTGGCCACGAAGATGAACAGAGGGATGACGATCACCTCCCAGGGTACCATCAGGCCGCTGAGGACCAGGATGAAGAGGAGCTCCCCAGCGGGCAGGGACAGCTTGGCGAAGGCATAACCTGCCAAGGCCGAGGTGAAGACCACGATGAGAGTCACCGACGTGGCGACTATGGCGCTATTTCGAAGCGAGGTAAGGATGCCGAAGCGAGCCAGCTCCAGGTAGTTGGCCAGAGTAGGCTCAGCCGGTATGAACTGCGGCGGGAAGACGTACAGCTCGTTGCTGCGCTTCAGGGACGTGGATAGCATCCACAATAGGGGCAAGATGGAGACCAGTCCCATGCCCAACAAGAGAACGTACGTGGTAGCGTCGGCGAAGCGCTTCTGACTGCGCTTGCCCAGCGTTAGCCACCGAGCTCGACCGGGCGCCTGATGCAGGGGCCTGGCGCCGGCACTCCTGGGGAATGATCCCATTGGCTACTCCCTCAGGTCATGGTGCGTCACGGAAGCGGTCGCGTGCCCGGCCGCCACCGGCTAGAACTCCGCACTCGGGCGGAGGATCCGAAGCTGAATGATGGTGAGTACGAGGATGATGGCGAAGAGCACGAAGCTCATGGTGGCGGCATATCCCATCTTGAACGACTTGAACGCCTGCAGGTAGATGTAGTAACTGAACGTCTGAGTGGCGTACACCGGGCCGCCGTCAGTCATGACGAACACGAGGTCGAAGACCTGGAAGGCTCCGATGGCGGCCAGGATGGTGACCAGAGCCATAGTGGGCCGAAGGAGCGGCAGCGTCACATGCGAGAAGGTCTTCCACACGGAGGCCCCGTCAATGGCGGCCGCTTCGTGCAGGTCGACGGGGATGTCCTGGAGCCCCGCCAGGAAGAGCACCGCGTACCAGCCGAAGTTCTTCCACAAGCCCACCACCGCCAGTGCTGGCAGTGCCGTGGTGCGGTTGCCCAGCCAGGCCACCGTAGGCAGGCCGAGCATGCGAAGCACCGCGTTCACGATGCCGTGGTCGGGGTGGTAGATGAAGAACCAGACCACGCCCACTATGATCCAGGCGCTCAGGACGGGGATGAAGGCCAGGGCCTTGAATATGAACTGACCGCTAATCCTGCGGTTAAGCAGCACGGCCGAGGTCAGGCCGGCCACCACCACGCTGGGCACGTACATCAGGGAGAAGAAGACGGTGACCCGCAGGGCATTCCAGAAGAGCTTGTCGGAGAAGATGCGACGATAGTTGGCCAGCCCGGCCCACTCGGGCGGCCGCATGGTGGTCCAGTGGTTGAAGGTGACGTAGAAGGCGAACGCCACCTGCAAACCGAGGAAGAGGACGAACAGCAGCAGCGCCGGGGAGGCGAACGTCAGGCCTATGAGAGACAGGCGACGCCTCTGACTAAGCCCCCTGCGCCTACTGCGGGTGCCAGATACGGCCATGAGTACAACTCCTCACACCCGAACGACAGGTTGCCACTCCGAAAGACTGCAGCCGAGCCGTGGCGGAGCGGCGCCGGTCCAGCTGCCGGCGCCGCTCCGATCAGGTCCGGACCTGGCCGGAACTCAGGATTCCCGCTAGGCGAGGCCAAGAACGTCGCGGTTGATCTTTTCCACGGCGTCTTGGATCGCCTCCTCCGGGGTCATCACGTGGCCGTAGACTGCCTGAATGGCTGGATCTATGACTGCCCAGATGTCCCAGAGACGCGGGTGCTTCTCCACATTGCCGTACTGAGCCTCCTCCAGCGCCGCCTGATAGATAGGCTCGGCGCCTTGCTGGTACTCGGCGAAGAGGGACTGGCGCGGGGGCACGAAGCCGAACTTCTCCTGGTACTCCAGGTTCCCGTCCCGGGTCAGAAAGTCAATCCACTTCCAGGCCGCATCCTTGTTCTTGCTGGCCATCCAGATGCCATAGCAGCCCACGCCGCCGTGAGTCCAGCGGCGCTGGTTCTGCTGCGTGTGCCCCACCCAGAAGTCCAGGTCAGGGTAGTCCTGCTGCATCAGCTTGATCACGTGCAGCTCGTTGTTGTGATCGTAGGCGATGTCGGCTCGGCCGAACCGGTCGCGAACGTCGGCGCCATTGGAACCGATGTCGGCCGGGTTGACGTAGTTGTCGAACAGGTGCGAGGCCCAGGTCATGGCCTCGATCCCGGCGTCGGTGTCGAAGCCGGAACGGCCGTCCTCCCGCAGCAGTTTGCCCCCTGATTGATAGAACCAGGGGTTGAAGTTGCGTAGTATCTGGGCGCCGGTGGATAGGCCCTCAAGGGCGAAGGGCCAGGCCTCGATCTGGCCGCTCTCTTTGGCCTCTTTCAGAGTGCCGAAGGTCTCCTCCAGTTCTTGCCACGTAATGGGCGACCAATCCGGGTCCAGACCCACGGTCTCCCAGATCTCGCGGTTGTAGTAGGCCACCCGGAAGGCGTAGAGCACCGGCATCTCGTACAAGTGGCCTTCCCAGTCTGTGGCATTGCGGGGCCCAGGGAGGAGATCATCCAGGTCCTCGGGGGTGATGTACTCGTCCAGGGAGGCCAGCGCCCCCTCAACCACGTAGGTGGTGAACTCGTCCACGTTGAGGTAGGAGATGTCAGGCGACGTGCCGGCCGCGGCGGCGGACATCTTGCGCTCGATTCGGCCCTGCCAAGGGACGATCTCGATGCTGATCTGGATCTCGGGGTAGGTTGCATGGAAGCGATCCATCAGCCCCTGGAACTTGATCTCATCGTCGCCCAGGGGGTGCACCCAATGCACCAACTGGATCTCGGTGGCGGCTGGAGGTGCCGCCGGTGGCTGGGTGGCAGCAGCTGAAGTAGGCTCTGCCTCCTGTGGAGCTGCCGGTGTGGTGGCGCCGGAGCATGCCGCCAAGGCGGTGTAACCCAGGATGCCCGCTCCGAGCCGGACGAAGTGCCTGCGCGACAGTCTCATCTCTACCTCCTGATGTGACCGGGAATGACTCACCATCCCGGAGTTGCCCTCACGTTCAGCATGTGGTTGTGCATCACCTCCTTCCAAGACAGCAGTTACCGTCAGCGCAACTGACCAGCGGCGGCCGGGTGACAGGCTACGAAGTGACTGGGGGAGACCATGACTAGCTCCGGCTCCGACGCGCCGCAGTCGGCGCTGGCAATGGGACAGCGGGTGCGGAAACGACACCCTGAGGGCGGGTTGATGGGGCTGGGGACTTCCCCCTCAAGGATGATTCGCGCCCGCCGTTGCTTCGCTCCCACCGACACCACCGGTACTGCCGAGAGCAAGGCGCGGGTGTACGGGTGCAGGGGGTTCTCGTACAGCTCATCGGTATCGGCCAGCTCCACGATCTGGCCCAGGTACATCACTGCCACCCGATCGCTGATGTGGCGCACTACTCGCAGGTCGTGGGAGATGAATAGATAAGTGAGGTTCAGCCGCTCCTGCAGGTCCTCGAGCAGGTTGATGATCTGGGCCTGTATGGAGATGTCCAGGGCCGAGACCGGCTCGTCGCAAACGATGAAGTCCGGGTCCAGGGACAGCGCCCGAGCCACCCCAATGCGCTGCTGCTGGCCTCCGCTGAACTCGTGCGGATAGCGGTTGATGAACGAGGGGTTCAACCCCACCAGGCGCAGCAGCTCCTCCACCCGCTCCCGCACCTGCGGGCCGGTAGCGATACCGTGCTCCCGGATGGGCTCTCCCACCGCTGTGCCGATCGTCATGCGGGGGTTGAGGGAAGACAGGGGATCCTGGAATATAATCTGCATGTGGCGTCGCAGGGACCTGAGCTCCTCCCTATCCAGGCGAAGCAAGCTCCTGCCCTGGAAGATCACCTCCCCCGCGGTGGGGCGATAGAGCAGCAGGATTGCTCGACCCAGGGTCGACTTGCCGCAACCGCTCTCCCCTACCAGACCGAGTGTCTCCCCCTTGCGTATCTGGAGGCTGACCCCGTCTACGGCCTGAACCGTCTGGTGCTTGCCAAATCCCAGGAGACCGCCGCTCCCCACATGGAAGTGCATCTTCAGGGCGCGTGTCTCCAGTACGTACTCTGCGCCGTTGCCGGCTGACTCACCCATCCCCATTCCTCGAGCTGTAGATCGAAACAGTGCTCATCGTCGGCTCCCGGTCACTGCTGGTCGTTCCTGCGCGGGAAGTGGCAGGCGGCGTAGTGCTCTGGGGCCATCTGCTCCAGTGAGGGCTGCACTTCCTCGCAGACTGCCCCGGCGTACTGGCAACGAGGCCGGAAAGGACATCCGGAAGGGACCCGAGAGAGGTCTGGTGGAAGGCCACGAATGGCCTCTAGCCGGCGACCGGACCGCCTCTCCATGGTAGGAATGGATCGCAGCAGAGCGGCGGTGTAACGGTGTGCGGGGTCGCTAAGCACCACCTCCAGAGGGCCGAACTCCACCACCCGACCGGCGTACATGACCGTGACCCGGTCGCACAGCTCCGCCACCACCCCGAGATCGTGGGTGATCCAGAGGATGGCCATGCCCATCTCCTTCTGCAGCTCCTGCACCAGGTCCAGGAATTGGGCCTGAACCGTCACGTCCAGAGCTGTGGTCGGCTCATCGGCGATGAGCAGGCTCGGTTGGCAGGCAAGGGCAATGGCGATCATCACTCTCTGCCGCATACCTCCACTGAACTGATGGGGGTAGTCCTGGATGCGCCTATCCGGCGCAGGTACGCCCACGCGGCCCAGCAGCTCCACCGCTCTCTGGGTAGCATCCTCTCGAGTGAGCCCCAGGTGAAGCTCCATCGGCTCGGCCACCTGCCGCCCCACCTTCATGGTGGGGTCCAGCGAAGTCATGGGGTCCTGGAAGATCATGCTCAGCTTGGTGCTGCGCCGCCGAAGCATCTCGCGGTGGCTGAGGGCGAGCAGGTCCTCGCCGTCCAGCATCACCTTGCCCCCCACGATCTTTCCCGGCGGGCTCGGGACCAGACGCATCATGGAGAGGGCGGTCATGGTCTTGCCGCTGCCGCTCTCGCCCACCAGGCCCATGGTCTCTCCCGGCCGCAGGTAGAAGCTCACACCGTCAACTGCCTTTATGAGCCCTTCCCGAGTGTAGAGATGAGTCTGCAAGTCCTGTACGTCTAGCAAGTGATCTTGCATGCGTCTTCTCGCTTCTGGGCTAGCGCAAGCGCGGGTTCAGGGCGTCGTTGAGCCCATCGCCGAGGAAGTTGAAGGCGAATATCACCACCGCCAGTGTCAGACCAGGCGCCAGGACGAGGTGGGGAGCGTATCGCCACCGGCCCAGGCTCTCGGATATCATGCGGCCCCAGCTGGCCCCGGGCGGCTGAATGCCGATGCCCAGGTAGCTCAGAGACGACTCGGAGAGCATGGCGCCGCCGAAGCCTACGGTAACGCTTACCACGATGGGCCCCAGGGCATTGGGGATGAGGTGCCTGGCCAGAACCCCCCGAGTGCTGATGCCTAATGCCCTCGCCGCCATGACGAAGTCGCGGCTCCGCAGCGACAGGATCTGGCCTCGGATGAGCCGCGCCATCCCTGGCCAACCGACCAGAGACAGGGCCCCGAAGACGATGATGTAATCTATGATCACGGTGTTACTGAGGAACGGGAGTCCGGTTGACTTCCCCAGGTCCTCCAGCGCAGCCTGCACCGGCGTCTTGACGGTGGCGTTCACGAAGATAGCCAGCAGGAGGTGAGGGAACGACATGAGGATGTCTATGATGCGGGAGATGACCGTATCTACCCACCCTCCCAGGTAGGCGGCCATAGCCCCTAGCAGCACCCCCAGCGAGGTGCTGATGAGGCTGGTGAGGGTGGCCACCAAGACCGCTGTCCGGGCTCCGTGCAGGATGCGGGTGAGCAAGTCCCGCCCCAGTTGGTCGGTCCCCAGCCAGTGCCGGGCGCTGGGGGGTTCCTCTATGCGATCCAGGTGGGTCTGGTTATACCCGTAAGGTGCCAGTGCCGGACCAAAGATGGCGATGAACACCAGCAACAGGGCAATGACCAGGCCCAGGACGGCCAGCTTGTTACGGCGCAAGCGATCCCAGGCATCGAGCCAGAGGTTGCGCTCTTCCAGCTGCTCGAACTCGAAGTCAGCCAGGGTGGCGCCGTCGCTCGGCTGTACTGCTCTTACTCCTTCTTCTGTCACTGATCCTCCGCTGCTCGTGGTTGCTCAGCCTCGGCCGCTCCCTCCGGCCTCATTCATAGGTGACGCGCGGGTCCAGCAGACCGTAGATGATATCCACGATCAAGTTGGATCCCATGATGATGAAGGCTGACACCATGGTGCAGGCCAGGAGCACAGGGTAGTCGCGCGTTTGTAGCCCGCTGAACATCAGGCCGCCGAAGCCGGGTATGCCGAAGATGCTCTCCACGAAGAGAGCCCCTACGATGAGGTAGCCCAACGTCATGCCTACCGAGGTGACCACCGGGGTGAGGGCGTTGCGCAAGACGTGACGCACGATGACCATGCGCTCCGTCAGGCCGATGGCGCGGGCCGTGCGGATGTACTCCTGCGTCAACGTCTCCACCACGCCCATCCGCGTCAGACGCACGATACCCAGGGTGGGGCCGATGGCGAGCACTATCACCGGAATGATGGAGTTGGAGGTGAAGAGGCCTTTCCAGCCCAACCCTACGGGGGTCAGCTTGAGTTTGAGGGCGAGCACAATCATGAGCAAAGGCGCCATCACGAACACAGGCACCGAGGAGAGTGCCAGGAAGGTGGAAAGAATAGCGTAATCGGTACGCGTGTTTTGCCGCATGGCGGCCAGTATCCCCAGCGGCACTCCCACCAAGACAGACAGGGACACTGCTGCCACCCCCAGCTGGGCGGAGATCGGCAGCCGCTGAGCGATTAGGGCGTTGATCTTGAGGTTGGTGCGCATGGAATGCCCGAAGTCGCCCTGAAGCACGCGCAGAAACCACTCGCCAAACTGAACCACGAACGGGCGGTTGAGCCCAAGCGATTCGCGCAGCCGCAGGTAGGTCTCAACATCGAGGTTCTGAAAACCCATGTTGGCCAGGAGAGCCATGGCCGGATCCCCGGGGCCGTAGAAAGCCAAGGTGAAGGTGATCACGCCGACCACGATGAGCGTGGGCCAGATGAGCAAGAAACGGCGCAAGGCGTATTTGAGCATCCCGCCTCCACTGCTGGACCCGGCTCTGAGCCCGGTCCGGTGCTGATTGGAGTCTCTTCTGCCGACATCTGGGGTTGGGTGCCGGAACCTGCTCCGGCACCCAACCGGGCGTGTAGCTTGGGCAGCTAGTGCTTAGCGATCCAAGCGCGATCGAACAGCTTACCCCACTGCGGGGTGATCTCGAGATCCCTCACCCAGGGCTGGGCTGCCACGAAGAAGAGCGGGTAGTACTGAGGCACTTCGATGGCCCACTTCTCTCGGAGATACTCCCACTCCTGGTACATGGCCAGGCGCTTCTCCTGGTCGAGTTCGACGGCTGCCTCCTTCCAGAGCTGAGTGAAGCGGGCGTCGTCGTCGGGGTCCTCGATATGAGCCATGGCGGGAATATCGCTCTTCTTGGTCCAGTTGTCGGTCATTAGCCAGTAGTACTGACCGGCGGGGTCGTACATGGACATCACGTTGCCGACCCAGGCGTCAATGTCGGCGTACAGCAGGCCGCGAGCATTGGTGCGCACGTTCTGGAGGCTTTCTTTGATGCCCTCCATCTCGAACTCGGTCTGCTGCAGCTTCACCTCTACGCCCAGGTTGTTCAGCCACTGATCCACGTAGGCTTCATAGAGGCGCCCTGCGGTGCCCTGGGCGAAGGCCTGGGTGAAGGCCAGACGGATGGGAAGGTTGCCCGACATGATGTCATCGTAGTATCGCGATTGCTTCAGCTCCTCCACCGCGCCCGCCGGGTCGTAGGCCATAAAGACCTCGTCGTAGTTAGGGGGCATTTCCCATCCCGGGGTGTAGTCGGGGATGTAGGTGGGGGAGAACTTGGCCGTGCCCCGGAAGACCGCCTCTACCGTTTTCTCCCGGTCAATGGCCTTGATCAAGGCCCGCCGGACGTGAACGTCGTCAATCGGGGGCAGGCTCACGAACCAGGTGTAGTTGATGACCGCGCTGGGAACGCTCATCAGCTCGGCGTGGCGTGGATGCTCCGGCTTGGCGAACTCCAGCGCATCGGCTTCGGCCAGTTGGGCCACGTCCAGTTCGGCGTTCTCATAGGCGATGAGCCGGGTCTGTGCGTCCGCGATCATCCGGAGGGTGACTTCCTTGAGCAGGGGCGGGTCGCCTCCGGCGTAGTGCGGGTTGGGCACGAGCACTCGGTACTGGTCCGTTACGTGGGACTGCTGCATGAAGGGGCCGGAGGTCACCGGATTCTCGTACCACACCACGTCGGGGGTGCCGGCCTCGACGTTCTCCCGCTTCACGCACTGGCTGCCGTTGTAGGCCATCTTGCCCATGAACAGGTTCTCTGGCACCACGTGGGCCAGGCGTACGGCGAGGGTGAAGTCGTCCACCGCCGTTATGGCGTCGGCGTACTGCTCTTCCCACTGCTCCGCGGTGAGCTCGGCATCGCGTAGCTGTTGTACCCCGTCAATGTCGCTGCACATCATGTGAGCGAAGGTGGCGGTGGTTCCAGACCGGCCGGCGGCTACCTCAGCGGCATGGAAGTCAGGGTCAAGGTGCTTGATCGAGCGCTTCATCGAGTACTCGAAGTCCTTGGCCGTGATATCGGAGCCGTCGGAGAACTTCATGCCCTTGCGAATGTAGAAGGTCCACGTCATGGTGGACTCGTCGAAGGACCATTTCTCTGCCCCCCAGGGGAAGAGGTTCAGGTCCTTGTCCATGCCGACCAAGGTGCACCAGAGGGCGGGCTTGAGCCCGGAGTTGGCGAACCAGTGGCCCATTGACATGGGGTCGAAGTTACCCTCTCCAGGGCCGTCCATGACCAGCCGCTGGGTGGCCGACATCTCTCCCGCCTCGGGAGTGGCGGTCACCACCCTCTCGACGATCTGCTGCGTGGGAACGATGACCGTCTCTTTGACGATCTCTTTGACTATGGTCGTTACTTCCTTCTCCACGACTTGGGTGACGACCTTCTCCACCTCTACCACTTGCGGCGTCCCGGCGCCGCAGGCGGCCAGTACCATGCTTCCGGCGGTGGCGGCACCGGCCAACATGAAATGCCTGCGCGTAAGGCGTCTCGAAGAACGGTTCATGTATCCCTCCCCCATTCAGTGTGACAGGCGGTAGTCCTGGTATCGGAATACGTCACTGTCGCCGATGTCGTGGACTGCTATCACCTCCTTCGTCCTGGTGGGCGACCCGCCAGGATCGGCGGGTCCTGGGCCTATGCCGTCGTGGGCAACCGAGCCGGTGCTGCCGAGGAAGAGCGCACTACCAGCCTGCCGGGCAGTACCACTTCCTGGCGGTCCTTGGGGCGGCGCTCCCCTCTCATCCGCTCCAACAGCAACCGGGCAGCACTGCGACCCATCTCGTAGTCTGGCTGGGCCAATACCGTCATTCTGGACGCCAGCGCGGGCACGAAGGGCACGTCGTCGAAGCTGACCATGGAGAGGTCCTCAGGGACGCGGAGGCCCGCCTCGCGGATGGCGTCGTACGCGCCGGCGGCCAGGCGGTTGTTGCAGGTGACGATAGCGGTCGGCGGCGAGCTGAGGCGCAGAAGGCGGCGGCAATTGCGCAGGCCCGAATCGGAGGTGAACTGCCCGAAACGGATCAGGCTCTGATCCTGGGGGAGGCCCGCCTCTCCCAGGGCCAGGCGGTAGCCTGTCACCCGGTCTTCTGCGGTGGCATCGCCGTGAGGACCGGAGATGATTCCGATCCTGCGGTGGCCCAGGCTGAGGAGATGATCCGTGAGCCGGCGGGCACCGTCCACGCTGTCGCAGTAGACGTTGTCGGCGAAGGGCAAGGGATAGCGCCAATCTACGATTACTAGAGCCACGCCCTGGCGCACCAGGCGTTTGAGGTCGGTGAGGGTGTTGCGCGCCGGGGCGATGATCATGCCCCCTATGCCGGCAGCGATCACCCGATCCACGTATTGGCGCTGTTTGGCCTTGCCTCGGTCCGCGTTCCCCAGGAGCAGGGAGTATCCTTGTTCCTGGACGAAGTCTTCCACTCCTCGGGTAAGGGCGGCGAAGAAGGGGTTCGAGACGTCGGAGATGATGAGAGCTACGGCATTGCTCGGCTTTCCCTTCATGGCCCGGGCGTACGAGCGGGGCGTGTAGCCGAGCTTGGCCACGGCGGCCAGAACCCGCTCGCGGGTCTCGTCGGTCACGTGCGGGCTGCGGTTGAGCACGCGAGAGACGGTGCTCTCGGACACGCCGGCATGCTTTGCCACGTCATGTATGGTGACCAAAGGCTAGCTCACTCCGTCCCCCGATCGAACCACAGCGAGCTATGTGCAAACGATTCCACATGGAAACGATGCCACGCAATTCTACAAGGTGGGATGTCCCCTGTCAATACCGTGGCGAAAACGTGGGGTGAGGGTCAATGGAGGTGCGGGGCCCCGGGCCGTGCCATGGCGCCCGCGGGCCGATCTCATCCTCGATCCGGCGCGGATCGAAGTGGAGCAGGCGTCCTATGCCTTAACCAGTGACTGGAGGTAGCGGAAGCAGAGCGGCCCGGCACCGCCTGCATCCTGATCACCAGGTTCCTCTTCCGAATCGCCGCCCGCGGTCGCGGTGCGAGGCCGTGAATGACCGGCGTTCCCACAGGAGATCCGGTGCTGGTAAGCGCGGCGCTATGCCGACTCAGTAGCCCATCTGGACCAGGAACTGCCGGCTGAGCCGTGCGCTCTCCAGTGGTGTGGTGCTGGAGCGGTCAAGCTCCACGCTGTACCACCCTCGATACCCGACACTGCGGCAGGCTGCCATCACTCCTGCCAGGTCCACCTCTCCCCGACCCAGCTCCAGCAACTCGTCGGTGGCAGCCCGATAGTCCTTCAGATGCAGGTGCTTGAGCCGATCCCCGAAGCGCCCGATCGCCGCAACCGGATCGCTGCCTGCCTGCTGGAGGTGAGCTGTGTCCGCGGTGACACCCACCGAATCCGGCACCATGTCCAGCAGCATCAGGGCCTCCTCGGTGGTCCCGGTGATGGCGCCCGGGTGGGTGTGTTGTGCCAGTTCCATCCCATACCGCGCGGCGTACCCCGCCAACTGACCAAGGGCACGAGCGTACGGCTCCACGTCGCGCTTCTCCACTGGACGACCCTTGGGGCGGGTCCCACCGCCTACCATCAGAACCGTCACGCCGAAGCGAGCGGCGTAATCCACTCGCTGACGTGCGTCCGGTGCCAGGGTGGGTACTACCAGGGTGGCTAGAGCCAGGTTCAGGTCGGCCAGCAACTCCCGGAGGTCTTCGGGGTCGCCCAGAAAGGCAAGCGAACTGCCGAGCTCGGCTCCATCGTAACCCGCCTGCTTGATTTCCGCTAGGATCTCCCTCAGCGAGTACTCTCGCGCAGCGCCGGTCCAGGTGCCGTCCCAGCAGCTGAAGCGCGGTTCAGTCCCAGGACATACCATCGCTCTCGCCCCTTTGCACCGCTATGGCATCGGCAATCATCTGGCGGATGCCCCACCGAGGCTTATAGCCGATCAGCGACCTAGCTTTGGTGATGGACAGGTCGAAGACCCAGCGCACCGGCACTTGCCACTTCACCACCGGCATTCCGATGGCCTCGGAAAGCGCCTCCGCCGCTTCGGTGTAGTAGATGGGCTCAGGTGCAGCGGCGTTGAAGGCCTCGCCCACGGCCGCCGGGCTTTCCAGGGCGCAGACACAGGCGTGAGCCACGTCCCGTGCGTCTGCCAGCCGGTACATCCACGGCCGCCCTTGGGTATCGGTGATGGCACACGGCTGCCGGTCGGACTCGGCCGCTGCGTCCAGAGCGTGCCAAAGCTCCGTTCCGTCGGCCATGTACAGCTCCCCCTCGGGCGTCGCCTGACCGACGCGCAGCATCTTGGAGACAAAGCCAACGGTCCATCGGCCCAAGACGGCCGTGCCGGACACGATGCCCGAGGGCCGGATGAAGGCCACCGGCAGGCCCGTCTCGCGGCTGGTAGCACTCAGGATGTGCTCTCCTATGAGCTTGCTCAGCGCGTAGACCCCCCGCGGCCGCAGAGGATGGGCCTCATCTATGGGGCTGTAGCATGGTCTCAGCTGCTGGCTGTCGTTGGGGTAGACGGCGGAGGAGCTGATGTGTACGAAACGCTGAAGCCGGTCAGCCACGCGCGCGGCAGCCCGAGCCATGTGGAAGGTGGTGCGAACGTTGTTGTCGAAGAACTGGCTCTCCGACATGCCGGGCAGCGGCCCCACCAGGTTGGCCGTGTGCACCACGGCGTCTACGCCAGCCACGGCCTTCTCTGCCGTCTCGGGATCCATCAGGTCGCCGGCAACGACCTCGATCTCGAGCCCGTCCAGGCGACTTCGGGCCGGGTCGTCCGGCAGGATGAGGCCCCTGACCTCGTGATCACGGGCCAGCAGTTGTCGCACCAGCCGCGAGCCGACCTGGCCCGCGGCCCCGGTCACCAGAACCCTTGCCATCAGCGTGCCTCCTCGTCTCGTAGTGTGTTCGCCAGCGGGCTTACCCGGCCGTGCCCGCCGAGTGCATCGCCCTTGCGGTCAGGCCTTGATGCCAGTGAGCGTGACCCCCTGGATGAAGTACTTCTGGGCGGAGAAGTAAAGGACGAGAATGGGCATGACGGTCACAGTGGAGACTGCCATCAGGTGGTGTAGAGACGTGCCGTACTGGGTGCTCCGCATCAGGTTCAACCCCACTGCGAGGGTGTAGAGCTCGGTCCTATTGAGGTATATCAACGGACCCAGGAAGTTGTTCCAGTTGCCCACGAAGGTGAAGATAGCCACCGCCGCCAGGGCCGGCTTCGAGAGCGGCAAGATGATGCGGCCGAAGATGCCCCAGCTGGAACAACCGTCAATAGTGGCGGCATCGTCCAGGTCGAATGGGATACCCATGAAGAACTGGCGGAGCAGGAATATGTAGAACGGGGTGCCGAACCAGGCCGGAAGCATGAGCGGGGTGAAGTTGTTGGTCAGCCCCAGCTCGGACCACATTATGAAAGTGGGTATCATGGTCACTTCGAAGGGCACCATCATGGTGGCCAGTACGAGGAGGAAAAGAGGGTCACGCAGGCGCGCCCGCAGCCGAGCGAAGCTGTAAGCGACAACGGCGGAGGAAGCAACTGTGGCGATCACGTTGTGGAAGGTGATGATACAGGTATTGCGCAGGAAGAGGGTGAAAGGGAGTAGAGTCCAAGCCGTGCGGTAATTCTCCCAGTGCAACGCGCTGGGGATCAGCTTGGGAGGGAATAGGTAGACTTCCTTTGGATCCTTCAGAGAAGTGGACACCATCCACAGGAAAGGTGCCAGGAACCCGACCGCGCCGACCACCAGCAGGAGGAAGAGAATGGTGGAACGCGCCGCCCTCCGCAGTTGTTTGCTGGCGCCGTGCTGCCTTCGCGCCGGCACTGGTGCGGCCAGAACACTGTGGCCCTGTGTCAGCTCAGACATGGTCGGTTACCTCTGAGGTCGTAGCTCAGCCTCGTAGTACACCCAGGCTGAGCCAACTCGGAACTGCAGCCACGTCAGCGCCAGGATGATGCCGAAGAGCACCCACGACAGGGCGCAGGCATACCCCATCTTCAGGAAGGTGAACGCGTTCTGGTAGATGTAGAGACCGTACATGAGAGTGGAGGTGCCCGGGCCGCCCTGCGTCATGACGTATACGTTGGTGAACGTCTGCAGCGAGCCGATGATGGACGTGACCATCATGAAGAAGATCGTGGGGGTCAGCATGGGCATGGTGATGTGACGGAACAAGCGCCAGGTCCCCGCGCCATCTATCTTGGCCGCATCGTACAGGTGTTCCGGCATCCCCTGTAACGCTGCCAAGAAGATGACCATGCCGCCGCCCACCCCCCACAGACTCATCAGAATGAGCGCTGGCTTGGACCACCTGACGCTGCTGAGCCACATCGGTCCCTTGATCCCCACCAGGGACAGGACGTAGTTCACCAGGCCAAAGTTGGGGTTGAGGATCCAGGCCCACAGGAGGGCGACCGCGACGCCGGCGGTAACAGAGGGCAGGTAGTAGATAGTCCGAAAGACGTTTGTGCCCGGTACTTTCTGGTTCACAAGCAAGGCAAGGAGAATGCTTGCCATCAGGCCGAGAGGAACGCTCAGAGAGGTGTAGTATAGGGTGTTGCCCAGGGAGACCCAGAAGATCTCATCATCTGCCACTAGGTACCGATAGTTGGACAGGCCGATCCACTGGGGGGATGCCAGGATCTGCCATTGAGTGAAACTCAGGACCAGAGAAGCGATGATTGGCCCCATACTGAAGAGAACAAACCCTATGAACCAGGGGCTAACGCCGATATAGAAATCCAGCGCCTCCCTCTGTCGGCCGGTCATCCGAAGGAGAGATCGCTGAGTGCGAAACGGTTGCGTTCCTACTAAGCGAGCCAATCTCTTCCTCCTGCACGTAGGCCGTTCCAGCCCCAGTGCGTGCCGGGCGGCGCTGAGCCGCCCGGCAAGTGCAGATCGAGGCTTTGCCAAACCTAGGCCGGTTTGTTCTGAGCCAGCACCGGCGCGGCATCGGTGCAGATCGCGGTGGCCGCCTCCGCCACGGATTTCTCTCCCAGGAACAGCAACTCGTACTCGCGGCGCACGATCTCGAAGAACTCGCGCGCCGGAGTAAGGATGGGTCGGCCCAGCGTTGAGTAGTCCAGAGCTTCCACCCAGTAGTAGCCGTGTTCGATGGATGATACGGCGCTGAGGAACCTGTCCGCCAGAGACCGTCGGCTCGGGAGGGACGTGGCCTTCTCTCCGAACAGGAAGCCCAGACCTTCGGCACTGGCGAACCATCGCAGGTACTTCCAGGCCTCGTTCGGATGCTTCGTGTCTCGCCCGATCGAGTAGCCGCTGCCGGCGGCACCGGTGATCCTAGTCACTGGCCCGATGGGCCAGGGGGCCAGATCCCATTTGAAGGCGGCGCTCTCGATGTAGAGCTGTGCGTCCCAGGGCGCGGCCCACTCCATGGCAATCTTTCCCGACAGGAAGGGCCTGGCCCCTATCGCGGTGAGCAGCTCCTGGTCGGCCGGCATGGGATGTACCTTGTGCACCAGCCTCAGGTCAGCCCAGTATTGGAGAGCGGCTTGGGACTCCTCGGTGTCCACCAGGCACTCGGTTTCATCATCATTGACGAAGGCGCCGCCCCACGGTCCCAGGTGCGCTGGGCCACTCTCGTTGCTCCCACTGGGGAGCCCGAGGTAACCCCAGACGTCACCTTGAGTGAGGGTCTTAGCCGTGTCTAGCAGGTCATCGAAGGTCCAGTCCTCGGTGGGATAGGCGGCACCGGCTGCGTCGAAGAGGTCTCGGTTGTACCGAAGAACGGAGGCCCCCCAGTCCCACGGGAAGCCGTAGAGCTTGTCCTGCCAGGTGAACATCTCGAGCGAGGCAGGATAGTAGTCTCCCACATCGAACTCTGGGTCCGCGGCAATCCACTCGTCGAGCGGTAGGATCGCTCCTTGCTTAGATAGCACCTGCGCCCGGCTGATATGGACAGCTACGAGCTCCGGCATCTGCCCGGCTGCCGCGAGGGTGAGGATCTTGGTCTGCCATTCGCTCCAGGGCTCCCAGACTATGGCTACTGCTATGCCTGGGTTGGCCTCCATGAACCGATCGTTCCACTCCTTGATGCGGGGCTCGTACACAGGGCTCCAGGTGAAGTGCGCCGTCATGATGACGGGTTGTCCCGCCGCGGCTGGTACCTCCTTCTCGACTACTACGGTCTCCTTGACCACAACGGTCTGCTCGACCACTTTCTCGACCACCTGCGGCGTCGCGGCACAGGCTGCCAAGAGCCCGCCCCCGGCAGCGGCAGCGCTGGCCAGAAGTACCCGCCTGCGCGTGATCAGCCTAGGAGAAGTAGCCATCGTCATCGCCTCCTGCCCCTCGAAGGGGCTTCTCTGATGCAGATACCACCCTGAGGCTCCTCATCCGTCTTGGCCCGATGCCCGTCAGATCACCTCCTTCCCTGTGGCACAAAACGCGACTGATGCAGCGCCGGCAAGCCGATAGCCGCTATCGCCAACACCGATGGCGCACCCCACTCCCCCGCGCGATGCCCTTCCTGCCGATCTCCGGAGTTGGGCCGTAGTCAGGGGGGTGCGATGCAGTGGCAAGCCGGACACCTGTGCGAGAACTGAACAGCGGAGACGTGTTGCTGTACTATAGCATGGTATGTGAGACACCGGTGAGACGGCAGTGTGACAGAGGAGTCTCACCCAGGGCTGGCTCGCGAGGGCGAGGAGCCATCGCGTCCGGTAGGGCGCGCCGATGCCGACCGAGGGCACCCAACAGGTGTGGCCTACGCGGACTACCGTGGCGATCTCCGGTGCCGCCCTGAGGAGAACTCCCGGGAGGAGCGGATTGGCCAGCCTCGACGTAGCCGAGCGTGTCCCCTATCCGTCGGAGAGCGGCGCACGGCCGGGAGAAGAGGAGCTGTGCATCCCTTCGCTCAAGGGGGTGTGGCTGGTCTGGGCCGCCTCCTGCGCCCTGCTCTGGCTTCTCCTGGGTAATCGACCCTCGAGCGCTACCCTTCTCTGGGCAGTGTCAGGACTGGTGCTCTCGCTGCTGGGAGCCCTCCTGCTCAGCGGCCGGTACCCCAGGATGGGGTCTCTGGTGCTGCTCGGGGGCGTGACGGCTACGGTACTGGTGGCGGCAGCCGTCAGCCATATGCCGCTCCCGCTCATGTACCTGAGTGTGCCCGTCCTGGCTGCCGGTGCGCTCCTGGGCCCGATGGTGTCGCTGCTCTGGGCCGGCCTGACCATGGCTCTGGTGCTGGGGGCGGGCTTTGGCGGCGAGATCCCGGCTCATAGCTTGTTCCTGCTGGCCCTGGTGGGTCTGACCGCATGGGCAGGCTTTGGCCCCCAGAGATCGCTCCTGTTCGTGGCCTGGGACCGGGGCACGACGGCAGAAGCACTCATGGACCGGCTGCGGCGGGAACGCGGCGAGCTCAATAAGACCATCAAGTCTCTCGATCTCTCCTACCAACTGCTGGAGAAGACCAACCGCGAACTCGCCATCGCCCGCCGAGAGGCGGACGTTCTGCGCGACTTGCGCAACCGCTTCGCCACCAACGTGAGCCACGAGCTGCGCACCCCGCTCAACATAGTGCTCGGCTTCGCCAACGTGATCTACCGTAACCCTCAACTCTATGGCCTGGATCGCTGGCCCGACGCTCTCCTGCGTGACCTGGCCCAGATCCAGCGCAACGCTCGCCACCTCTCCCAGTTGGTGGACGACGTGATTGACCTGGCCCGAGTGGATGCCCTAGCCATGCCCATCAGGCGCGAACGGGCGCAGATAGAGGCGGTCATCCAGGAGGCAGTGGAAAGCGTAGCTTCCATGGCAGAGGAGAAGGGACTCCAGCTCGACGTCGCCTGCCAGGAGGGCCTGCCTGAGGTCTCCATGGATCGCCTGCGCATCCGACAGGTCCTCTACAACCTGCTGTCCAATGCCGTCCGCTACACCGACCAGGGGCGGGTCTCGGTCCAGGCCCGCTATGATAGGTCCGAGCTCGTGGTCTCGGTGAGCGACACCGGCCGAGGCATTCCAGCGGCCGAGCTGGCCGACATCTTCGATGAGTTCTATCAGGTGGGCAGGCCCAAGACGGGCCCGGAGGCGGGCAAGGGGCTGGGATTGGCCATAGCCAGGAGGCTGGTGCAACTTCACGGTGGCCGCATCTGGGCCGAGAGCGAGGTGGGCCGGGGCAGCACCTTCCACTTCACCCTGCCCCTCTCCGGCGTCACCGTGTCGCGCCTGAAGGCCCCGATCGGGCCACCGCCGGTCAGGCGCCGCCTGGCGCCGACCGTTCTGGTACTGAGTCAGGACGATTCGGCAGCGCTCTATCTCAGTCGGAGGGTAGAAGGGTACCACTTCCGGCATGCCGACTGCCTGGACGCGGCAGAGGTAGCCCTCGAGGAGAGCCGGGCCATGGCGGTCGTGGTGGACGACAGCCTGGGCATATCCCCGTCCGAGGTCAGGCATCGGCTGGGGACGTGTGGCTGCCCATCGGTGCCGGTAGTGGGGTGTCCTCTGCCCAGCACCCGCTGGATATCGGGAGGAGACGATTTCGCCGCCGTGATCACTAAGCCCATCACCAGCGAGGGCTTACTCAAAGTGCTCGACCAGGTTCTGCCCGAGGCCGAAGCCAACTCGCGCCCCAGGCTTCTCCTGGTGGACGACGACAGGGGGTTCGTAGAGCTGGTGAAGCGGCTGCTCCAGGTGGCGGGGAGAGACTACCTCACGGAGGGTGCCTACACCGGCCGGGAGGCGCTGCGGAAGATGGCCCGGGCCAGGCCGGCGTGCGTGCTGCTCGATCTGGTGCTTCCCGAGATGAACGGCTTCGAGGTGGCGGCTGCTATGCGAGAGGATCCAGGGCTGGGGCAGGTACCGGTCATCGCCATCACGGCGGCCACGCCTGGAGAGGACAATCTGGCTACTCAGGGTGCGACCCTGACGCTGGCCCTGCCGGACCGATTCCGGCCCGGCGAGCTCGCTGCTCTCCTGAGCGCCATCCTTGAGTTGGCCAGCGAGCGCTCGCCTACTCCAGACAACGGTGCAGAGCCAGAAGTAGCTCTGCCTGCGAGATCGGTTTGACCAGGCTGACCCTGGCGCCCAGGGCCTTTCCCAGAGCTGGGTCATTGGTGACCGAGCAGATGAGGATGGGGATATCGCGGGTCTCTGGGCTCTGCTTGAGCGTTCGCAGCAGAGTCCAGCCGTCCACGTGGGGCATCATGATGTCTAGGATCACTACCTGAGGCTTGAGGCGCTTGCTCAGCTCGTGGGCCAAGCGCGGATCTGCCGCCGCCTCCACCTGCCACTCGGTTGCCGGCAGGTAGCGGCGATACAGCTCCACTGTCCCCGGATTGTCCTCGATCACCAACACCCGGATGGGAGTGCCGCGCCTGAAGGTGAGCGACACGGTCACCTCCCGAGAGGGGAGGGAGGAGACGGCGCAGGCCATGCCCTGAGATCGGGCCATGCGGTGCACCTCGGCCAAGCGCTCCGCGAGGGGCCCGGGGTCAGCCAGCAGGAGCTGGACCGTCAGGACGGCAGAGTCATCGCCGGTCCGGCAGTCCACCACGACCTTGCCGTCCTCGGTAGACTGCACGGCGAGGCTGAGGACCTGGGTGGCTAGCTGTCTGAGGAAGGCTGGGTTGCCCACCACTTGCTGGGAGGCCGCCGCCAGGTCTGGGCCGTGAATGCTCACCCCGAGCCCATGAGCCAGGGGCTGCACCAGCGACAGCGCCTCTTCCACCACCGACCTCAGAGGCACCTCGGTGGAGCGAATGGAGAAGAGCGCGAGCTCCTCGCTCAGAGGGTCCTCGGTGGGCGTCAGGGGTTCCTGCGAGCCTGACTGAGCCCAGCTTCCCAGCAGCTCGGCCAGCCGCTCCTCGGCCAGTTTCAGGTCGCGGTGCACCTGGCGGCGGCTCAACGACAGCTCCTCCGCCATGTCCACGGCGCTCATGCGCTCCACGTAGCGCAGAGTGAGCACGTCGTAAGCGCGGGAAGCCACAGAGCCGAAGGGCGCCGATTGGGTGGGGCTGAGGGCCTCGATGGCCTCCAGCAGGAGGGCGCGCAGCTTCTGGGCCCGCTGGTTGAGGTGGGTGATCTCCTGCAACTGGGGAAAGCAGGCGGCAAGGCGCGTCTGGGCCAGGGCCACGCTGTCCCCCAGTCGCTCCAGAGCCTCGTGAACCTCAGCCTGGCTAGGCGCGCCCATCTCTCCTCAACAGGCGCTTCGCGCGTGCATCGCCACTGATCGCCATGGCAGAAGCATACTACATCCGGACGGCGCAGTGATAGCGGCAAGAGCTCAGGATCGGGGGGACGAGTGTGTTCAGCCGGCAGTCGCACGCAGGTGGTTTCCTCACAGGCTTTCGCGGCAGGCTCTTCGGCCGGCTAGGAAGGCAAGGCGCCAGCGTCCTGGCAGATTCCAGCCTCCTCCTGAGGAGTCCGCGCCCCCAGGCGCGGTAGACACTTGGGGACAGCGCGCGTGGGCGCGCGCACTCCTCCAAGGAAGGTGTATCTGCGGTGCAGTCGGGGCTGGCTCGCGTAGTCCGAGCCCAGCGAAGGCCCTGAGCGGCGGCGCTGGTGGCCATGTGTCCCCCCGATCCTGAGCTGCTGCTGATATCGAGGTCGAGCCACCGAGACCCTCTCAGTGTGGTGGATGCTACCTGGGCCACGCCAGCCAGACCAGAGCCCGGACGCGCAGGAGGTTTCGGGCGATGGGTGGTATCATGGTGACTGCGATCGGAATCGAGAACTCGAAGGAGGCAGTACTATGGCGTCGCGACTGGCGCTTGACGGGGGCAAGCCGGTGGTGCCCGAGGGGATGGTCCAGAGCTGGCCCCCCTTGACCCAGGCAGACCGAGACGCGGTGCTGGCGGTATTCGATAGCGGTCACTTGCACGGCACCTCGGCGCCCAGGGCGCTGGAGTTGCAGCGCCGATGGGCGGAGTACGTGGGCACCAAGTACTGCCTGGTCACCAACAGTGGCACGGCGGCTCTGCATATGGCGGTAGCGGGGGCGGGCATCGGCCCGGGCGACGAGGTCATCACCAGCGCCTTCACTTACTGGTCCACGGCGGCGGCCGTCCTGCACCACAACGCCATCCCCATCTTCGTGGACATAGACCCGCTTACCTACACCATGGATCCTTCTCTCATCGAGGAGCGGATCAGCGATCACACCAGGGCCATCCTGCCGGTGCACATCCACGGCATGCCCGCCGACATGGAACCCATCCTAGCGATCGCCCGCAAGCATGGACTGATCGTGATCGAGGATGCCTGCCAGGCCCACGGCGCCACCTACAAGGGAAGGAAGACGGGGGCGCTGGGTGACATTGGCTGCTTCAGCTGCAACCGCTCCAAGAACCTATCCGGGGGCGAGGGCGGGCTGTGGACCTCGGACAACGAGGAGTACTACCGTCGGGCCGCCATGCTGCGCGAGTTCGGCGAGGTGGTTCTACCCCACGTGGACCGGGAGTACAACGCCTACGGCCTGGGCTGGATGTACCGACCCCACGAGTTCGTGAACGCCTTCATCCTCTCCCAGCTCGATCGTCTAGAGTATAACAACGCCAAGCGGCGAGAGTTGGCCGCCTACCTCACCGAGGCGTTGGCCGACATCCCCGGCCTGAAGGGGCCCTACACCCCCGACTACGCCGAGCCCTGCTACTTCAGCTATGTGGTCGAGTTCCGGCCCCAGGAGGTGGGGCTGGACGTCACGCCCGGGGAGTGGAAGCGGGCGGCGCAGAGGGCTCTGGCTGCCGAAGGGGTGCGGGTGGGCCAATGGCAGACCATGCCCGTGCCGGCGCAGGACGTGTTCAAGGACATGGTGGGGTACGGCAAAGGCTGCCCCTGGTCCTGCGGTCACGCCCGGGCCGGCATCCGCTACGATGCCTCGGAGTACCCGAAGACCAGCGAGTTCATCGAAGCCCACGCCTACCTGAGCGGCGTCCACCCGCCCAACGACCTGGATCTGATGAAGCTCTACGTGGAGGCCTTCGCCAAGGTCTCGGAGAACGCCGGCCGGGTGATGGACCTGGCGTAGGGGGAGATGGGGGAGACGCGGGGACGCGGAGACAGAGAGAGGGGGAGAGGGGGTGACAGGGAGAGAAGACGACCTGGGGCCGGCCTTGCTCTCCCCGTGGCTCACCATCCCCGCGTCTCCGCGTCACCCCCTCTCCGTGTCTCCCCGTCTCATCCGCGGTGAGGTCCTAGGCCAGGGCGTGGAGAGCCGTGCGAAGGACGTGGGCGCCTTTGCGCTTGGAGGCCCACACGCCGTGGTAGCCGTGGTTGATCTCGTAGAACACGGGGATGGTGCCCAGCAACCGAGCCAACTGGTACTCCAGGGAGTCCTCCCCCAGGACGCTGGGTCGGCCGTGGCCGGTGAGGCCATCGGTGTCCCACATCAGCAGTGCCTGCACCGCCTGATACCGGGCGGCACCGCTGTCCTGCTCGTACACCGACTGCGGGTCGGGGAAGGTGTAGAGGCCGTCGTAGGGCGGGTCAATGAAGCCGCGCTTGCCCATGAACCCGTGGAACTGGAAGGTCACTTGGGGCAGCACCTCCTCGGTGAGGTAGTGCCACAGCAGCCGGTCCTCCACTGCCTGTGGCTCTGCTCCCTCAGCCGCGCCGACGAAGTCGCCCGACATGTTCACGTCCTGCATGGTCCAGCCGTTGCGGCCGTGCACGTTCCCGTCCACGTTGATCATGGGGCAGACCCAGAACTCGAAGCGCTCTCGCAGGCCCTGCGCTTCCGGGTGACCCGAGGTGAGGAACTCGGCCGCGCCCATGGCCATGAACACGGCACAGTGCTCCGATGGATGTTGCCCGGCGAACAGGAAGACCCGGATGGGGTCGGGACCACAGGCCGGGAAGTGCACTAGCGGAATCTGGCGCTCCTCGTAGCTAGCCCCGAGAGACAGGCTCTGGCACCGGGCTGACGGGTCGCATCCCAGTGCCCGGGCCCAGTTGGCCACCCGGGAGTAGCGGGCCACTGGGTTGCTGGCCACGTACATCCGAGAACCCGGCTTGAGCCGCACCCGCACCACCAGGTGGGTCTCGTGGAACTCCGTCGTGTGGTCCCAGACGTTCTCCGTGGGTCGCCAGGTCTCCATCTCGTCGGTGGAGAACCAGATCTGAGAGGGATAGTGCCCCATCATCCCCAGGCGACCGGGCTCCCCTAGGTCGGGGTCGGGGTAGATGTCCAGTCTGGCCGGCCCCCCATCTCCCTCTGCCTCCAGGCGCAGGCAGAAGTACTTGCAGTACGGCGGCTTCTCGCCCACCTCGTCCAGACGGAAGTGGCCGGGCACCACCTCCCGGATGTTCTTCCCGTTGCCGCACTCGAAGTCCGATGTGACGCGCATGTTCCCCCCGATGAAAGCTGCTGATCACCCGGCCTGCAGTCACTACGTTAATGTATCGGCAGGAAGCCCTTTCGTCGAGAGACCCAGGTGATGCGTGACCCGTCTCACTCGGCTCCTGTCACGGGTCACGAGTCACGCATCACGTACCGGCGCTATAATGGGGCAAATGCGTCTCGTACCCCAGGAGATCGCTGATGGTGTACCGGGAGTTCGCTCTGGATCGGGAGTTGCCCGTGTACCAGGTGGACTGGTCGCACGAGCTGGGGCAACTGCGGCGATCCACGCTGGACACGGTGGGGTGTAGCCTCACCGTCGCCGGGTATGTGTGGACCGTCGCCCAGTGGATGCTGATGCACCCGCGGTTCTCGTGGTCGGCCCTCGTCCTGCCCCTGGGCATAGGGACGCTGGGCCTGCTGACGTTGCTAGTGCGGCGCCCTGCTTCCCTGCGCACCACCGTGTTCGTTCTAGGCATGGTGACAGTGGGCGCTGCGGCTCTCCTGGTGCAGCGTTCTCCCTACGCTCCCTTCATCCCGGTTGCCGCGGTGGGCGTCGCCAGCCTCGTGGCCAGTTCCGCTGCCGCCTTCGTGTCGGCTGCCCTGGCAACGGCGGTGCTGGGCCTGGCTACCTGGCTGCTGCCCGGCCTGTGGCCCTCGAGCATCGTCTCGGCAGCGGTGGCCCTCTACTGGGCCATGGCTGCCGTCGCCTGGCTGACCTCGCGCGACCTGTATACCGTCCTCACCTGGGCCCTCCATGGATACGAGACGTCGTGGCGCACCATGCGCCAGCTCCAGTCGCAGCGGGGCAAGCTGAACCAGACCATGAAGGCCCTGGCCGTGGCCAACTCGCTCCTCAAGCGGACCGCTTTCGACCTGGCGGAAGCGCGAGAAGAGGCCGAGCAGGCCCGGGCGCTCAAGAGCCAGTTCGCTGCCAACATCAGCCACGAGTTACGGACTCCCCTGCACATCATCGTCGGGTTCTCTCAGATGATGTGTACCTCGCCCGACTCCTACCGCGGGGTAGTCTGGACTCCGGAGCTACGAGGGGACATCCAGGAGGTGTACGACAACGCCTCCCACCTGCTCCGCCTGATTGACGACGTCCTGGACCTTTCTCGCATCGAGGCGGTCCGCCTGCCAGTGGCCAAGGAGCGCGTAGACCTGCTCTCCCTCATCCACGATGCCGTCGAGACGGCTTCCGGACTCCTGCGCGGCTGCAAAGTGGCGCTGAAGCTCGAGCTACCCGAGAGCCTTCCTCCTCTCTATGCCGATCCGACGCGCATCCGTCAGGTTCTGATCAACTTGCTCAATAACGCCGCCCGTTTCACCGATCAGGGAAGCATCACCATCCGAGCTGAGCTGAAGCGCGAGGACGTCGAGGTGGTGGTGGAGGACACCGGCGTGGGCATTCCTCCCGACCAGGTGCACTCGGTGTTCGCCGAGTTCCATCAGGTAGATGGCTCGCTGCGGCGCAGGCACGATGGCACCGGGCTGGGCCTCGCCATCTGCAAGCATTTCGTCACCCTCCACGGCGGGCGCATATGGGTGGAGAGCGAGGTGGGTCGCGGAAGTGCCTTCCACTTCACTCTGCCCTTGCCTGGCAAGCAGGTGGTCCCGATCCAGGCGGCGGAGCTTCCGGCCGGGTGGCGGTATCCCGCCGGCAGGCCCGAGAGTAGCCGCCGACTGGTGACGCTGGCAGAGCCGGCCGAGTTCGCCCGTCTGCTGGGAAGGTACCTGCCGGATGCGGAGGTTCTGGCCGTACCCGACGTCTCAGATGCAGAGGCGACGGCGCGCCGGGCCCAGGCTGACGCGGTCGTCCTGGCCGATGGCGCCCAGGACGGCACGGCAGCCAAGGAGCTGGCTGCTGCCACGGCCGACCTGGGGCTGCCCGTGATCACCTGCTCCCTGCCCCTGGAGAGGGACCAGGCCGTGGCGGCCGGGTTCAGCCACTGCCTCACCAAGCCGTTCACCGCGGAGGACCTGTCGCGGGTCGTCGCCGGGGCAGCGCCGCGGGCCACTAAGGTGCTCGTGGTGGACGACGACGCCGGGGTGGTGCGCCTGGCGGAACGGTGCCTGAGAGCCCTGCTGCCGGGGGCGAAGGTGCTGAAGGCCTATGACGGGGACCGGGCGGTGGAGCTTCTGGAAGAGAGGCCGGACCTGGTGCTCCTGGATCTGGTCCTCCCAGGGAGGTCCGGCCTAGAGGTGCTCGCCTGCCTGCGAACCACCCCGGGCATGGGAGGGACTCCAGTGGTGGCCATCACCGCCCACGGTTTTGCCGCCGATGCGGCGGCGCCGACAGAGGGCGTGATCACCATTCGACGGGGACGTCAGTTCGCCGCGGGGGAGGTCACCCGCTGGCTGGAGACCGCCCTGAAGACGTTCCCGGCCCGGCATCTGCTGCCCGCAGAGCCTGCGCCAGAGCCCGCACCAGCTCACTCTGGCTGACGGGCTTGCGCAGGTAGGCGTCGGCGCCGATGGTCAGGGCCAGGTGCTCGTCGCTCAGCACAGAGCACACCAGAATGGGAATGTGGGAAGTGGCCGGATCGGCCCGCAGCGACTGGAGGATGCGCCAGCCGTCCACGTCGCGCATCATTATGTCCAGGACAACGGCATCAGGCTGAAGAGTGCGGATCTGGGCCAGGGCTGTGGCGCTGTCCTGGATGAGCACCGGCCGGTAGCTATAGGGCTCCAGGTAGCGACGAAAGAGCTGAAGCGTGGTGGGGTTGTCGTCCACTATGGCAACCACTTCCTCGCTGCTCAGAGGCAGCCGCAAGCGGACGTGAAGGATGCCGTCCTCCTCCCGCGCGTCTAGGCTGCCGCTCACGCGGTTGGCCAGGCGCATGGGCGTGAGGAGGTGGGTCTGCAGCGAGTCCAGCGTCTGTGGTGGCATGGGGATCTCGAGGTTCACCGTGGCCCAGGGCTCGGCCGCCGCCAGCTTCACCCGCAGGTAGCAGTGAGCGGTGCGTTGGAGCAGGGCGCTGAGGACGTCAATCAGCACTTGCCGGGTGATGACTTCGTCGGCAAAGGCGTGAACCGGGCGTTCGGCAGGAGGAGCGATGGCCACATCGCGCGCCAGAGCCAGGGGCGTCACCGCGGCGATGGCTTCCCGCGTGAGCGCCTCGAGGTCGAGGTTCTGCGCCTGCAATCCCAACTGCTCCAGTTCGTCGTTGAGGGCCTGGCGACGATCATCGTCGGTAGCGGAATCGTCGGATCTCCTGGCCCAGAGGAGCGTAGCCACCGCCTCAATGGCGCGTTGCTGCTCCCGGTAGTACTGACGCCTACCGATGGCCAGGGCGTCCTGCACCTCCTCCGCTTCCATGCCCTCCATGAAGCGGTGGCGCAGGATTCCGTACGGCCGATAGGCGGGATCATGGGGGGAGACGCGAGCCGGCGGTCTCAGTTCGCCGATCGCCTGCACGATGGCTTCGCGCAGGTACTGGGCTCGAACCCTGGGATCGGTCAGCTCTGAGGGCACCAGCAGACGAAGCAGCGGGTGCCGCTGCAGGTGGGCGGTATCGTGTAGACGCGCCAGGGCGTTCCGCACCTGTTTGGCGAACTCGCGCGGCGGTCCTTGGTCGGTCATGTTGCCCGCTGGCTCTTTGTCACCTTGGTGGCACTCCATGGCACTGCCCGGTCACTATGATCCTACCGCGCGCAGCCGCTAACGCGCTAGACTGGATGTGAGACCTCAGGTCTCTTTTTAGGAGGCGCGGCGGCACCGGGCGGGGACGTCCGGCATCAGAGCCCTTTCGCGCGTGGGCGCGCGAACTCCTCGGGGGTGGTTGGTGCTCTTGCTTGAGGACTTCGCGCTCCCAGGCGCGGCGGCACCGGGCGGGGGCGTGGGGCGGCAGGGCCCTTTCGCGCGTGGGCGGGCGAACTCCTCGGGGGTGGTTGGTCGCTCCCCCAGGCGCGGGGACATAGGCATCCCTGGTTGAGGAGAATATGAGCGTCAGGACAACCTGGTTTCAGGGCAGCCGCAGGGCCCGCAGTGAGGCCCTCTGGTCCTACGTCCTGATCTCCCCCTGGATTCTCGGCTTCCTGATCTGGATCCTGTATCCCATGCTGGCGTCGGTGTACTACAGCATGACCAAATACAGCCTGCTCAAGCCACCGACATGGATAGGCGGGGAGAACTTCTCCACCCTGTTCCGGGATCCGCTGTTCTGGCAGTCTCTCCGGGTGACGGTGTTGTTCTCAGTATCCTACGTGCCGCTTGCCCTTGCCTTCGCCCTGCTGCTGGCCTCGCTCCTCAACCAGCAGATTCGGGGGCTGGCTTTCTTCCGGGCCGCCTTCTATCTGCCGTCCGTTGTGTCCGGGGTAGCCATCTCGATGCTGTGGATGTGGGGCTTTAGCAACTACGGCTTCGTGAACGGCTTCCTGCGGCTGTTCGGCATCAAGCTGACTTCCTGGTGGACCAACGAGCGGCTGGCCCTCCCCGCCATGGTCATCTACAGCGTCTGGCTGGTGGGGGGGACTATGATCGTCTTTCTGGCCGGACTGCAGGCGATACCGCGGCACTTGTACGAGGCGGCGGAGATTGACGGCGCTAACAGCGTCAAGAAGTTCCGCTACATCACTCTGCCTATGCTCAGCGCCACCATGTTCTTCAACCTGGTCATGGGCCTGATCGCCGCCTTCCAGACCTTCACCGGCGGCTTTGTCATTACCAAGGGCGGTCCGAACTATGCCACACTCTTCTACAATCTGTACTTGTACGAGAACGCCTTCACCAAGCTGAAGATGGGCTACGCCTCGGCACAAGCGTGGGTCCTGTTCGCTATCATTCTGGTGCTGACCCTCATCGTCTTCCGCTCCTCGGCCGTGTGGGTCTACTATGAGGGGGAGGTTCGGAAGTGAGCCTCAGCTCATCCACGGCCCCGGCGCGGGCCCGCTCGACGCTTGCCCGTCCTGCTAGCCCTGGCTTAGGGAGGGCCCTGCGGTGGCTCAGGTCGCGCGGCTCTATCTATCTATTGGTGATCGCCTTCTCGGTGGTGCAGGTCCTGCCCCTGGCCTGGATGTTCACCACTGCCCTGAAGCCTGACGGCGAGATCGTCTCCATCCCGCCCAGCTTCATCCCCACTACCTGGCGTTGGGAGAACTTCCGCACCGCCTTAGCGGCGATGAAGTTCCCCATACTGCTCAAGAACACGGTCACCATCACCGGCATCTCACTTGTGGGCGTGTTGGCGTCGTCGTCGTTGGTGGCCTATCCCTTCGCCCGCCTGCGCTTCCCGGGCAAGTCCTGGCTCTTCATCCTGGTGCTCAGCACCACCATGCTGCCCTACGCCGTCACCATGATCCCAGTGTACATCGTGTTCGCCAAGCTGAAGTGGATAGATACCTTCAAGCCCTTGACCATCCCGGCATTCTTCGGCGGTGGTGCCTTCAACATCTTCCTCCTGCGCCAGTTCTACATGACCATCCCCCGCGAGCTGGATGAGGCCGCCACTATGGACGGCTCCGGGGTGCTGGGCGTGTTCTGGAATGTGATCCTTCCTCTGGCCAGACCGGGTCTCACTGCAGTTGGAATCTTCACCTTCATAGGCCACTGGAACGAGTTCCTGATCCCCCTACTGTACCTCAATTCGCGGGACAAGATGACGCTGGCGGTGGGCCTCAACTTGTTCCGGGACCAGTACGCTACCCAGTGGAACTACCTGATGGCAGCGTCGCTCGTCGTCATGCTGCCCTGCGCTGTGATCTTCATCGTCGCTCAGAGATACTTTGTGGAGGGAATCGCCTTGACCGGTGTCAAAGGCTAGCGGGGGGAGCGCCTTTGGCCATCCGGGCTATCGCCCCTTGAGGCTGGCAGGCTTCGAGGTGTCTAGCCGGGGCGGCCGAGGGATAGCTGACGATAGGACCCGATGGGATGAGGAGGTAGAGATGATCACTCGGTTGTCGCGTCGAACGCTGCTGAAGCAGGCTGGCATCGCTGGAGTCGGCCTTGCACTGGCTGGTTGTGCCGGAACGCCTGCTCCCGCAGCTACTGCTTCCACGGGCGCGGGGGAAGCTGCCACCGCGGTCCCGGCAGCGACCAAGAAGCAGGTGAGCCTCATGTATTACACCTCGACGACTCCGGCCATCGCTCGGATGGAGAAGCAGGAAGCTGGCTTCAAGGAGAAGTACCCTGATATCGAGTTGACAATCATACAAGAGCCCAGCGACCCCGACGGCAAGCTGAAGGTGATGTACGCTGCAGGTACGGAGCCCAACGTCTTCTGGGCGGGGCTGGCCGCTAACGGCTTTGCCGCCCAGGGGGTGTTTGCTCCCCTTGATGATCTCATCAAGGGCGACGCGTCGTTCGACCTGACCACTTACTACGAGCGCGTGGTCGACGGCTTCATCTACGACGGCAAGCTCTACGCTCTGCCCTACGGCTTCACAACAAGCGTCTGGTTCTACAATAAGGCGCTGTTCGATGCCAAGGGCGTACCTTACCCAACGGACGACTGGAAGCTCGAGGATTTCCACAGCATCGCTTCTGCACTGACAGAGGGCGACCAATATGGTGTGGGAGACCTGTGGGTCTATATCGGCAACTTCATGGCCGGTGGGCGAGCTTGGGATAACAGCTTCACCCAGTCCGCCATCAACACTCCAGAGACAATCTGGGCTTTGCAGTGGAACTACGACCTGCGAGTGACGGCTGGAGCGGTTCCGCCCGCCGACGTGCTTCAGGAGCAGGGCGCCATAGCCATGTTCCAGAACCAGAAGGCCGCCATGATCACGCTGGGCCGTTGGGGTCTGCCCGTGGCTGTTGCCATCGAGGACTTCGACTGGGATATCGCCGCCTTCCCCACTCCGCCGCAGGGGAAACGTGGCACCTGGACCTCCTTCGAGGGCTTCTCCATCACCAGCCGCACCCAGGACATGGACTCCGCTTGGAAGCTGGTGAAATACCTCTGCGATGAGGAAGCGCAGCGGAGTTTTTATGTCAAGGAGGGAAGCGCGATCCCCGCCATCAGGGCTGTCGCTGAGTCCGACGACTTCAGCTCGCCCGCCCCGGGCAAGAATCATGCTGCCTACCTGAAGTCCATAGACTTTGCTGTCCCTGTAGGCAAACATCCTGCCGACTTGCGCTTGCTCGTCGAACCTTGGGAGGGCTGGCAGCAGGTACTGGACGGCAAGATCACGGTGGAGGAGTTTGCGGCGCAGGCGGCGGAGATCATGAACACAATCATCGCGGAAGTGGCCGAGCTCTGATCGCCGGCGCGCCGATTCCGGAACGCTCCGAAGGGCAGCGGGGCCCGCACTGAGCCCCGCTGCCCTCACGCTAAAGGAGAGTGACCGTGGCAAGATTGGCCGCCCTGCAGCCAAGGCCGCCGGAGGAACTCATGGCGCGGTGGGCGGGGAGCGAATCCCGAGACCTGGAGGAGCTCCGGCGGCGTCTCGACCCCACCGATGACGGGTACGACGACGATACCTTCCGGGCGTGGATGGCTTACTGGCAGCGGTACCTGCTTGGTCTGGTAGCGGAGGCCGGGGCCCGGGGCGTAGAGCTCCTCCTCCTGCCGGAGAACACCCTTCCCACCGGAACCCTCAAGCGGGTGGGCATGGAAGAGCGCTTGCGCGAGGTATGTCGTTGGAGCGCGGAGGCGTACCTCTCCCAGCTGGCCGGCATCGCCAGGCAGTCTGGCATGGTGGTCGGCAGCTGCCTCAACTACGTGGATGGCCAGCACCTGGTCAATGCTGGCATCCTGACCGATGAGCGGAGCGAGATCGCCGGGATCTACCACAAGACGCACCTGCCGGGCTACGAGGACGAGCGGACGAACTCCAGCGAGGCGGCTATCCTGCGGGCGGGAAGCGAGTATCCGGTGTTCGAGACCAAGGTGGGGAAGATCGGCTTCCAGATCTGCTACGACATCGTCTTCCCGGAGCCATCGCGGATCCTGGCCCTCCAGGGAGCCGACGTCATCTTGCATCCATCGGCAGGCTACAACTTCCCGGACGAGGAGGAGGTCGTAGGAGAGGCCAGGCTTCGGGTGCGCGCGGCGGAGAACTCGGTGGCTCTGGTCTACGCCAACTTCGCCGTCAGGAGCCGCAGCTACCAGTGCGGTGGCCGCAGTTGCGTCATAGACCGCCGGGGAGCCATGGTCGCCTGCGCCGGGCGGCAGGAGGGGCTGGCGGTGGCCGACGTGGACCTGGAGGCGCCCAGGATACCGGGTTGGCTGAGGCCAGGCTACGAGCATCGCGAGCACATCTGGCGCAAGCGGCGCCCGGACACCTACGGTCTGCTCACCGAGCTACGCCCGCCGGTCCTCAGCGAGCTGCATGAGGCCAAGCAGGAACCCCTGTACCACTACCGCCAGGACGTCGGCTTGCCGTAACACGTGAGGAGTGACCCGTGGCGAGGCAGGAAGGAGGGCACACCCCCTCGCGTGTGGGCCGATTCCGCATGCAGACGGAGGCAAGCCCACGCACGCCACTGCGGCCTGCATCGCGCCTGCGACACGGCTCGCACGTGGGCTGATGCAGCGCCTCGGGGTCCGCCTGGCCGACCCTCCGGCAAGCACCGTCCATGCCGTCGCCCCGAGGCATGGCATCGCCGCCTACGAGGCCGCCTATCTGGCGCTGGCGGAGTAACTGGTCGCGCCTCTGTGGACGGGCGACCGGAGCCTCTACGAGAGACTGGCTGCCTCTGAACCGCCGGTCCGCTGGATCGGCGACTACCAGTAAGCCGGCGTAGGTGGACTTTCCGTCAGAGCTCCAGCATCAGGGGGATGTCCAGGGGCTCCATGGCGTGAAGCTCGGGATCAGGCTCGGGAGCCAGGTGGGCACCGCGACTGAAGTAGAAGGCGATGGCGGATTCCGAGGGTGTGGCGGAGATGTAGAGCCGGCGCGCACCCCTCTCCCGGGCCAGGCGTTCGATCTCCTGCATGAGGCGGGAGGCCACGCCCATCCGCCGGTGGCTGCGGGTGACGTACAGCAGGTCGAGGTGGAGGTAGTCCTGCCGGGGGCCGCGGAACGTTGGGCCCAGGACGGCGAAGCCCACTAGGCGGTCGCCGTCGAAGGCTCCTACCGCCTGTCCCCCGCGCTCGAGCTGGTCTAGCGCCCGCAGGCGGAAGCGCTCCACCTGGGCTTCGTCCCAGCGCTCCTTCTTGCGTTCCACCTTCTCGGACACCAGCCGCCCGTCCGCGAGGCGATAGCCTAGGAAGATCTCTTCGGAGCGGTCAACGTGGGCGATCAGGTGCAATTCGTCTTTGGAGAGGGGTCGTAGGGTCAGGCTATTGGCGTCAGGGGTCATTGGGGCTCCTGGTTGCGCTTTCGTGCGGTGTGGTCGGCGCACATTCTGCTACACCGTCGTGCCATGCGCCAGTGTACCAGCCTGGGGTGCTCCGCTCGCTGCGCCATACTGGCACGGCGTTTCTCCAGAGCCGGTCTCAGATCCCCCGATCAGGCAGCGTACCAGGAGCTCTCCCTTTCCCCTCGCGAACGGGTGATTCACCGTCCGGCCCGGCAGGCCGGACGGCGAGCGGGATCCCCACCGGACGTCATCCCGATACGTCCTGGACGTAGGGGGTACAGCCGAGCTTCTCCTCGAACCCGCGCAGAAGCTCAGGTATCTCCCCTCCGGCGTCGCGCAGCACTCGTTCCTGCATCAGCGCACACACATCCGGACGCTCCTCGGCCAGGTTGACCTGGAGCTCGGGGTCCGCCGGGGAAGTCCCTGCTCGGCCCACGGGGTCTGTCCGGGCGGCGTCCCGGCAGAGCCGCGCCCCTCGAGCCAGGGCTTTTCAACCCTCCTATGGTTGGGTGAGGAGGGCAAGGCTGGCTTCAGGGTGGAGACGCAGGTGACGGATGGCGTCGGGGACAAGGGGGAAGCCTAGGGAGCGCAGGAGGTTGAGGGCCAGGCTCCGTATAGCTGCCAGGGCCAGGCCGGTCACTCGGGCAGGTGGAGGTCCTCGCCTTGGGTCACGTCACGCACCCGATGCAGGGCATTCTCGATTTGCCAGTGGTCCCGCAGCAGCTTGGCGATGGTCTCGGGGTCGGCCTGCTGGGGGCTCAGGCTGGTGACCCAGGTGGTGGTCTCTACCTTCGTCTGCCCCGTGGCCATATCCACCCTGGTGCGCCTGATGAGACCTGCCTGCCTCAGCCCCCGCCAGTTCCACTCCCGCTCCAGGTAGGCCCCCAACTCCCCCGCCTCCACCACCCACAGCTCTCGACGCTCCAGCCGCCCCCGCTGCTTATCCCAGCGCAACACATCAGCCCTTCGCTCCTGGCCCAGGGGGGAAAACCTCGGGTCGGATGTAGTCATCCACCAGAGCCTTGAGCTCGGGGTGGTTGCCTTTGAGAGGGCCCAGATACTGCCCTCCCCCCTCCACTACCGCCTCCACTACCCCTCGCTGCATAAGCCCGGCATCCACCGTCACCACCTTGCCCTCCAGGTCCAGGCTCCTTAGCACCCCCAGGGCCGCCTGCAGTTCGTCCCCCTCCTTCACCCCCCGCTGGGCCACCACTACCCGCAGCTCCTGGGCCAGCGCCACCACCAGCGCCAGGGCCCGCTCCCGGCCCCGCCGGCTGCCCCGCAGGGTCTTGCCGTCCACGCTTATGTGCTCCGCTTCCCCATACTGCTTCTGGGCCCACTGCCCCAACACCCCCTCCAGAGCCCCCTCCTCCAAACCCCGCAGGGCATACCATACCGTCGAGTGGGCTGGAGGCCGCCGCCCACTGCGAAAACCCAAAGCCTGCCATATCTCCTGCCAGTGCCCCACCCCCCACAGTCGCATCCCCCGCAGCGACTGCTCTCCGTGCAACCCCCCAGTATCAGCATCCCCACGATCGCCCCCAGAGGATACATGAGCCCTTGCCGACGCCTGTGATCACGAAGCCGCGCCAACCCCTCCAGCAGGCTTTCCTCCCCTGTCTCATCCACCATCGCCCTAACCTCAGCCTCAAACTGCTACTAGCATAACATAACTGGCCGCTCCTGTCAGAGCATTGAAAAGCCCTGCCCTCGAGCGCCGGGCCCTTGACAGACGGCAAGCCCTTCGGGTATACGAGGGGCGCGCAAGTTGGCGCAGTAGCGTTAGCAGGAGGTGATGACATGTCAGAGCAGTTGAGACGTGTTGGCAGGCGATCGTTCCTCAGGAAGGCGGCCGTGGGGGCAGGGGTGGCGGCAGCCACGGCAGTGTCCACCGGCGCGGCAGCCGAACCCTCCCGCCAGATGGTTACCCCCGAAGAATGGGACATGGAAGTTGACGTGGTCGTGGCCGGCGCCGGTCACGGCGGCCTATGCGCCGCGGTAGCAGCGGCGGAAGAGGGGGCGGACGTTCTGCTCCTGGAGATCAGCTCCAAGACGGGGGGCGGGTCCGCCTGGTCGGGCGGGTACATCCACGCCATGGGCTTGCAGGACTGGGAAGAGTACAACGCCCACACCGAGGGTCTCCATGACCCGGTGCTGGGACGGCCGTACATCGAGACGTTCCGCAACGAGTTCATCCCCTGGCTGGAGGAGATCGGGGCCTACTTCGAGGGCCCGGGTGCGGGCATAGCCTTCTCGGCCGACTACTCCATGGGCCATGGTGAGCCTGGCTACCTGCGCCATCGCCTGTACTTCGACAGCCTGGAAGAAGCGCTGGCGAGGTTCGGCGGCACCCTGATGACGCGCATGCGGGCGGTCAAGCTGTTTGCCGACGAAGAAGGCAATGTCGTGGGCCTGCGGGCCGTCAACGTGGAAACCGGCGAAGTCCTGAACATCGGCGCCAAGGCGGTGATCCTGGCTACCGGCAACTTCATGGCCAACAAGGAGATGCTCAATCGGTACGTGGGCCCGTTCGCTCATCGGGCCAAGCTCATGGGGGTGCCCTATTCCACTGGCGAGGGCATCATGATGGCCCAGGAAGTGGGCGCCATCCTCAGCGGGAACATGAGCACCTGGTCCGGCACCTTGGTGGCGCTAACTCCGGGTGACCCCCTCTGCGCCAATGCGGAGGAGTACGAGCGGGTGCTGCAAGAGACTCCACCGGAGGAACTGGGCGGACCGCTTTCGGCCGGTAGGGTCTCGCCTCCTGGGTGGCTTCCCCTGGATGCTGGGTTCTTCTCCGGGCAGGTGCGGGGGCTACTAGTCAACAAGGAGGGCAAGCGGTTCATTGACGAGAGCAGCCCGCTGGAGGGCAAGTACGTGCGGCTGCAGCAGGCGGTTCTCAACCAGACCGAAGGCATGGCCTACCAGATCGGGGATCAGGCCATCTTCGATGCGGCCATGGGCTCCGCAGCGGCCATCGAGGCCATCGAGGCTGAAGGGGGGACGGTGATCGTCGCCGACACCCTGGAGGAGCTGGCCGACCAGTTGGCGGAGCGCGGTGTGCGTCGGGGCGCTTTCCTGCGCACGATCGAGGAGTACAACCAGGCCATCGCCGATGAAACCACAATGGACCTGGACGTACCCCGCGCCGCTGGCCTCTTCCCCATCGAGAACCCGCCCTTCTACGCCATAGCAGTCACCGCCCAGATCTACATGACGTTCGGAGGCATTGCCATCAACGAGAAGTGCCAGGCCCTGGACCGGCAGAAGGGCCCCATTCCAGGGTTGTATGCCGTTCCGCCAGCCGGTGGAGGCGTGTTCGACGTTATCTACGGCGGTGGCATCGGCATCGCCGGGACCTTTGGCTACCTGGCCGGTAAGGCGGCCACCGAGGTAGACGAGGAGTAGGCGGTTCCCCGGCCTGAGGCCGCAAACCTGTCCGCCACCGACGAGGCCTGCCGGAGCCCTCCGGCAGGCCTCTTGGCTTGTCGGCCCCGGCAGCTGCCGGGAATGGTACGGCCACAGTGTGAGGATAGATGTCAGGCCCAATGGTCAAGTACCGACTGTATCTGGTGGCCGAACTGGCGGATTGTGGCAGGTCGTGGAAGACTAGTCCGGGCCGCAACCGGCTATCGCCGGCAATGCGGCCGACAGCTGTCGCTCGGGATTCCGAGGCAGGGAAACGGGGGGAACGTGCATAATGAAAGCTAGCAGGGTCCTGGTAGTGCTGATACTGGTGGTAGTGCTAATGCTGGTGCTGGCCGCGGCAGTGCTGGTGCAGCGGGGCTCCAGTCCGGAGCCGACGCCCACTCCACTGCCTCCTACGGCCACCACTCAACCGACGGCCACGGCCGTCCCCACTGACACGCCCGCGCCCACGGCGGTGCCCACCGAGACGCCGACCACCGCGCCCACGGTGGCTCCCACTGAGACGCCGACCACCGCGCCCACGGCGACAACGGAGCCGACGGCCACCGCCACCGCGGAGCCGACGGCCACCGCCACGGCTGAGCCTACGGTCGCGCCCACGGCTGAGGCCGAGGAAGAAGGGGAGACGGAAGAGGGCGAGGCTTCGGCCGGCTACGCGCCGCTGCAGGCTCCGACAATCCTACACACTCTTGACGGGCGGGACGCGTGCTTGATGTGCCATGCGGTGGAGACCGGGCTTGAGCCCGCCCCGGAGAGCCACGCTGCCTTCGTCGACGAGGACTGCCTCACTTGTCACCGCACCGAGTCGGGCGAGGCGGCCGAGGCGGTGACGCCGGTGAGGATGACCGTCGCCCAGTGCCTCACCTGCCATGGCCCGTACGACGCTTTGATCGCCGCCACGCAGGACTACGAGCCCTTCCCCGACATGCCCAACACGCCGCACACTTACGTGCCGCACGAGGAGCCGGGCATCGAGGCGAACATCCCGTCCTGCATCAACTGCCACAGGCCGCACTCCATCCCGATGACCGAGGCCACCGGCGAAGTGGACCCGGGCGTCCGTTGGTGCTACGGCGCTTGCCATCACACCGGCACGCTCAACCCTTGTAGCGACTGCCACTAGAGTCACCGCGTCCACGCCGCCGCCAGGCGCGCGGCCTGGACGCAGGCTTTGCCAGGGGAGGACCCCGCGGGGTCCTCCCTTTGTCATCCCGGCGGGCGCCTTCACACGTTTGACGGAGGCTTACCAGCGGCCCACAATCCAGAGGTTTGATTCGCGATGTCGGGGCATGGGCCAGAGCCGGCCCGGCGGCTTGATTGGGAGAAGGTGATGAGTAGCAAGTATCGCGTGGGGATCATCGGTTGCGGGCGCATCGCGCCGGCGCATGTGAACAGCTTTCGGGCGGTGGAGGGCTACGAGCTGGCAGCGCTGGCGGACGTCAAGCGCGAGGCGGGCGAAGGGCTGTGCAGCAAATTCGAGCTGAGCGTTCCCCTCTACGAGGACTATCGCGAGATGCTGGAGAAGGAGCATCTCGACGTGGTGACGGTGGCCACCTGGCCAGGCACTCACGCGGAGATCACCGTGGCCGCGGCCAAGGCCGGAGTGGCCGGCATCCTGTGTGAGAAGCCCATGGCTCCCTCGCTGGGCGAGGCAGCTGCCATGCTGGAAGCCTGCGACGAGTACGGGGCGAAGCTGGCCATCGGGCATCAGCACCGTTTTGATCCCGCCTGGAACCGAGCCAAAGAGCTCATCGCCGACGGGGCCATAGGCCAGCCGCTCTTGGCGCTCTGCAGGGTAACCGACGGCCTGCTCAACAACGGCACTCATTACATAGACGGGATTCGGTACATTCTGGGAGATCCTCTGCCGCAATGGGCCATGGGGCAGCTGGAGCGCCGGACCGACCGCTACGAGCGGGGCGAACCCATCGAGGACCGCCTGCTCGGTTTGGTGGCCTTTTCCGGAGGGGCCCAGGCTCTGGTGGAGGTGGACATGCCGACGGCAGCGGAGGCGGCCTCCTGGCCTTACACCTTCCTGGGGACCGAGGGCAGGATCCAGCTGGAGCCCCAGAGGCTCACGCTGATCAACGCCAGCGGCAAGCAGCAACTGGCGCTGACTGCCGAGGTGTCCTCGCACGTGCTGCAGGCGCGGGAGTTTCTGCGCTGGCTGGATGGTGAGATCAAGGACTACCGGGGCTCGGGGGAGAAGGCGTATCAGACCGTGGCCATCATGATGGGCATGTACGAGTCGGTGCGCCGGCAGGGTGTAGTCTCTTTCCCTCTAACGGTCAAGGAATCGCCTCTCAAGCTGATGCTGGAAGCGGGGCGCCTACCGGTGGAGCAGGTGGGGAGGTACGACATTCGGGCTTGAGCTCTGCGCCTAGTTTGCGCCCATCTGGGTTGATGCCTGAGTGACAAGCTACTATAATCTGCCGACGTTGGGATACGTTAGCCCACTTAGCTAGAGGAGGAAGACATGCTATCGGACAAGCTATCACGCCGTGGGTTCCTTCACTTCTCCGGTCTGGCCACTACTGCGGCCCTGGCAGCTGCGTGCGCTCCCTCGGCGGCCACGCCTACGCTGGCCCCCACCGAGCCACCTGCTGCCACGCCGGAGGCTACCGCGGCTGTGACTCCGACCGCGGCACCGGAAGAGACGCCGGCTCCCACGCCGGCAGAGGCCCGTTACTCGGAAGCACCGATGCTAGCCCAGCAGGTGCAGGCTGGCACCCTTCCACCGGTGGAAGAGCGGCTGCCCGTGGACCCGATGGTCATCGAGGCCATTCAGGAGCCGGGGCAGTACTCCGACACCTGGCGTCGGGCGGAGACCAACCCCGGCCACGTGGCTGCCCGGCTGGGCGCTGAACCGCTGGTCACCTGGGCCCGCGACGCCCAGACCATCATCCCCAACCTGGCCTCGCGATGGGAGGTAAGCGAGGACGGCACCGAGTACACCTTCTACCTCCGGCAGGGGGTGCGCTGGTCCGACGGGGAGCCCTTCACCGCCGACGACATCATGTTCTGGTACGAGGACGTGCTCCTGAACGAGGAGCTGAGTCCCGCGTTCCCGGCCTGGATGATAGCCGGCGGGGAGCGGGCTGTGGTGGAGAAGGTGGACGACTACACCGTCAAGTTCATCTACGCCGTGCCGTCGGGGCTGGCGCTGGACAACCTCGCTTTCAGCGGCAACGCCATCCTGAACTACCCCCGCCATTACCTGGAACGGTTCCACATCAACTACGCTGACGAGGACGAACTGAACCGGATGGTGAGCGAGCGGGGCTTCGAGTCCTGGTTCCAGCTCTTCGGTGCCGAGGTCAACCCTAGGGACAACCCGGCTCTTCCCACCGTTCGGCCCTGGAAGATGGTAACCGAGAACTGGACCACCACGGCCACAGCCGAGCGCAACCCCTACTACTGGAAAGTGGATACCGAGGGCAAGCAGTTGCCCTACTTCGACCGCATCTTCTGGAACATCGTCGGCAGTGTAGACCTCATCCCGCTTCGCGTGGTCTCGGGCGAGGTCGACATGCAGGCCATGTACATCGGGTTCCCCAACTACACCCTCCTCATGGAGAACCGCGAGGCGGGCGACTACGAGGTGCGCTTGTGGGACCCGGGCCTGAGTGGGAGCACCATGTTCGTGAACCAGACCCGCACCGGCGACGACGAGATGCGGGAGCTTCTCCGCCAGCGTGACTTCCGCATCGCCCTCTCCAAGGCCATCAACCGGGACGAGTTCAACGAGCTCTTCTACTTCGGCCTGTCCCAGAACGTGCTCGCTTTGTATCCCCAGTCAGTGGCGGAGGACCCGGAGATCCAGAATCACTTCGTCTATGACGTGGACGAAGCCAACCGGTTGCTCGACAGCCTCGGGTTGGACCAGCGCGATGGGGAGGGCATGCGTCTCCTGCCCTCGGGGCGTCAGCTCACGTTGCGGCTTTTCGGGCATGCGGCTTACCCCGTGCACCGAGACGTGGCCGAGGTGGAGGGCCAGTTCCTAGGCGAGGTGGGTATTCGCACTACCATCGAGTTCGTGGCCGGCGAGCTGTGGACGCCGCGGCTTCAGCAGAGTGACTACGACATCCTCTGCTACGATGCTGACTACGCGCCCGGCAACCTGTTCTGGCTGGCCTACCCTCGCGCTATCTTCCCGGTGGAGCTGAGCACCTACTGGGCCTCGCTCTGGGGCTGGTACTACGCCACCAACGGGCAGAACGGGGAACCGCCCGAAGGCGAGGCGGCGCAACTGGTGGATCTGTGGGAGCAGGTCAAGATCACGGTGGACCGGGCCGAGCGCCAGGCTCTCGTGGATGAGGGCTTCCGCGTTCAGGCCACCAACCTGTGGACCATCCCCATCTTCGGAGGGGACATCGCTCCTTGTGTGGTGAAGAACGGCGTACGCAATGTGCCGGAGGTGGGCTCGCTGGCGTGGCCGGTGTACTCGCCCAAACTCTACAACCCCGAGCACTTCTACCGGCAGCAAGCCTGAGGCCCATAGAGCCTCGGCCGCTTGGCAGTCAGGGGGCTCGCGCCTAGGCGCGAGCCCCCGTTCGTTCTCCTCCGGTAGTCGGGTGCGGCGGTCACTGCCAGCTCCATGCACTCGATCCACCCGATGGGCAGACCGTCCCGGCGGAGAGCCGGGGCGGGGCCCCGGGCTAAACCCCCTACACCGCCCGCGCGCGAGATGAGCTAGCGGCGGCTTCTGGCTGGCCCCACTCGGGAGGGGCCTGCTCCCTGCATCGGGTGCGAGTCAGGAACGGGGTACACGCAAGCCAGGCAGCCCCAGGACAGCCTCTGTGCCCAGTGAAGAACTGCTTCGCCAGTTGCCGGCGTGCAGCCAGAGCCCCAGCCGCCCGCCCCGGCTGCCCGGATCCTGACCCAGGCTCGCCTCGCTAGGGTGCTGGAAGGAGGGCACACCCAGCAGTATAATGCACCTGGTTCCGTCGGGTCGAGGGCAGCGGTCGGCTTGCCGTACCGCCTGCCGACCCACGACCGAAGGAGGAAGAGATGTCTGCCGGCAAGCTCGATCGACGTACCTTTTTGCGGGTATCTGCCCTGGCTGCGACGGCCGCCGGCATAGCTGCCTGCGCCGGTGGGGCCCCCGCACCAACGGAGGCGCCCACGCAGGCCCCCGCGGCTACCACGGCTCCGGAGGCCACCGCTGCTCCTGAGGCTACTGCGGCCCCGGTCTCTCGGTACAGCGAAGCTCCTATGCTGGCCGAGATGGTGGCTGCTGGCACCCTGCCCCCGGTGGAAGAGAGGCTGCCCAAGAACCCCATGGTGATCGAGCCTCTCAACGAGGTGGGGAAGTACGGCGGGCGCTGGCGACGCGCCAACACGCAGCCCGGGGCCATCTCTGCCCGCGTCGGTGCCGAACCGCTGGTTTTCTACGGTCGTGACTGGGTCACAGTGGAGCCCAATCTGGCATGGAAGTGGGAGGTCGGGGCGGAGGGCAAGGAGTACACGTTCTACCTGCGCGAAGGGGTCCGCTGGTCGGACGGGGCGCCCTACACCGCCGACGACATCATGTTCTGGTGGGAGGACGTCATTCTGAACGAGGAGCTAACGCCCGTTTTCCCCACCTGGCTCAAGCCCGGGGGCGAGAAGGCGGTAGTGGAGAAGCTCGACGACTACACGGTCAAGTTCATCTTCGCCGTGCCCTACGGCATCTTCCTGGATCAGATGTGCTTTCGCGGCAACAGCATTACCTACTACTGCAGACACTATCTAGAGAGGTTCCACCCTAAGTATGCGGACGCCAACGAGTTGGCTCAGTTAGTGAAGGACCGCGGCTTCGAGCAGTGGTTCCAGCTCTTTGCCGCCGAGGTGGACCTGACCCGGAACCCCGACCTGCCCACGATCCGCCCCTGGCAGATCACCAGCAAGGAGTGGACTATCAGCGCTACCGGTCGGCGCAATCCCTACTACTGGAAGGTGGACACGGAAGGCAACCAGCTCCCTTACATTGACGAGGTCATGTGGTGGATTGTGGGAGATGCCGAGCTAATCCCACTCAAAGTCGTGTCTGGTGAGATTGACGAACTGGAGTTCAAGACCGGCTTCGTTAATTACACCTTGTACATGGAGAACCGGGAGAAAGGCGACTACAACGTCAGCATCTGGGACTACGGGGCCTCGGTCACAGCCATGCACATCAACCAGACCAAGATGGGCAACGATGAGCAGCGCGACATACTGCGCAACCGTGACTTCCGTGTCGCGCTCTCGAAGGCCTTCGATCGGGATGACATCAACCAGCTGCTGTATCTGGGACAGGCTGGGAAGGCGCTGGACATGCTGCCCGAGTCGGTCAAGAGCGACCCCGAGGTGCAGGACCTGATGACCTATGACGTGGACGAGGCTAACCGTCTGCTGGACAGCATTGGGCTGGACCAGCGCGACGCCGAGGGCATGAGGGTGCTGCCCAGCGGGGCACCTCTGACTCTCCTGTGCATCGGCACCACCGCCTACGCTACCCACCGGGACGCCGCCGAGATCGTGGGCGAATACTGGGCGGACGTAGGCATAAGGCTGAACCAGGACTGGTTTGCCAGCGAGTTGTGGTCGGCTCGGTTGCAGGAGAGCACGCACGACGTCATCGCTTACGAGGTGGACTACACCGGTGGTAACCTGCACTGGCTCACTTATCCGCGGGCCTACTTCCCCATAGTGATGGATACCTACTGGGCGCCGATGTGGGGCTGGTACTACGACACAGGGGGCAAGAACGGTGAGCCGCCCCAGGGCGAAGCCGCCCGGCTGGTGGAGATCTGGGATGAAGTTCAGGTGACGGTGGATGCAGCCAAGCGCAAGGAACTCGAGGACGAAGCCTTCCGGATCTGCGCTCTCAACCTATGGCCCATACTCACCTTGGGCAGCCGTCCGGAGCCCTGCATCGTGAAGAACGGTTTCAAGAACGTGCCTGAATGGGGCAGCCTGGCGTGGGCGGTGTATGGCCCCAGGCCAGCCAAGACCGAGCAGTTCTTCATGGAGTACTAGACCGGCGCCGGGCGAGACGCGCCAGGGGGCCCTGGGGGACCGGGGCCCCTCTTCCTTGCCGACTGCTGGCGGAAGGAGATCACTGTGCCCATTCGGGACTGGTACCCTAGGACGTTCCGAGAGTCGCCCCTGCCGGAGCCGGTGGCGCGGGCCAACGGCCTCCGCTGGGCCCGAGAACTGGCCCGCGACCGCGAGGGTCTAGGGGCGCTGCTGACCCAGCTGAGCGAGTTTGGCCACGCTGCTGCCGATGACCCAGACCTCTGCCGCGACTCGTGGCTGGCCTGGGCGGCGCAGAGGAGAGCGGCAGTGCGCTCCACCCTGGGCGAGATCCCGCTGCTCACCGTGGACCGCGCCGAGCTCAGCCTGCCGGTGCAGCGAGAAGCGGCCGGCATCGTCCGTACCCGACTACTGACCCTGACCGGCGCTGGCTGCGAGAACCGCCTAGTACCGGTGACTGAGGTGGTCCCCGCCGGGGAGCCCAGGCCGAGGACGGCGCTGCTGGTGCTGCCCGACCTGGAGGTCACCCTGGGGACCGGGCGCCGAGGTTCGCCCGAGCGCTGGGGCGGCCTGGCCGGCACCTCCGCTGCTCTGGTAACGGCTCGGTTCGCCGTACTGGAGCGGGCCAGCACCGCCTGGGTGAAGCGCTGGCTGCTCGAGGGAACCACCTTCATCTCCCAACTCCTGGCCGAGATCGCCGGCGTGGCCGATTGGCTGGCGGCGGAGGCGGGATACGCGTCGGTGGTGGTAGCCGGGGAGGGGCACGCTGGCCTGGTAAGCCTGCTCGCTGGGGCGATCTTGCCTGGGATCGCTGGCTGCGTGGTGCGCGACTCGACCTCCACCGATCTCTGGCCCACGGAACACTTGATGCTGTTGCCCGAGTCCCGCCGCATTCTGGACGTGGCCACCCTGGCGGCGTTGGTGCCGCCGAACGGGCTGCTGGTTGTCGCGAGCGGGAGCAGGGAGGCCATGGCGGCGCCACTGGAGGCAGCCCGCTGGTCGGCCCGCTTCTGCTGCCCGGTGGCGAGCGAGGAGGCACCGCAGTGCGTGTGCTCCGCCGAGGCCTACGACTCGGAGGCCTTTGCCTCTTGGGTCAGGGCCCTGGAGGGGACGGCAACCAGCGAAGGACGGCCTGCCCCCGCCGGGCGAGTGCGGTTTCCCAATATGCAGCGGGCTTTCGCCGCCGCCGGGCTGCGCGACCGATTCATCACTGCCCTTGGGGGCTTCCCCGCCAGGACCGAGATGGAGGCCTGGAGCCGGCCGCTTGAGCATGGCGAGTTTGACCTGGAGGAGGTGTTCTTCCGTGGCGAGCCGGATGTGGTGGTCCCGGGCCTCTTCGCCAAGCCGAGAGGAGCCAGAGGTCGGCTGCCGGTGGTGCTGTGCCTGCCGGGTTCCAGCGCTACGGCCGAGAATGTAGCTGTGCCCTGGGGTCGGCCCCTACTGGAGGAAGGCTTCGGGGTCTTCGCGGTGGACGTGAAGGCGAGCCGCTTCGGCAAGCGGGGTCAGCAGGCGGCAGCCGAGACCATCGCCCGCGGCACGTCGACCCTGGGGCAGATGACCTACGACCTGGTGCGGGCCATCGACTACCTCGAGACCCGAGAGGATGTGGACACCGGGAAGATCGGCTGCTTCGGTATCTCCATTGGGGGGACGCAGACCTGGCTGCTGGCGGCGGCCGACGAGCGGGTGAAGGTAGCTGCGCCCGTGGTAGGCATCTCCACCTACGACGCTATCGCCCGATGCATCCGCGACGAGTCCATTGATTCTAGCTTCATGAGCTGCCTGGACAGCCACAGCATCTACTACTACGTTCCCGGGCTGCTGGAGCTCGGAGACCAGCCTGAGTTTGCCTCGCTCATCGCGCCTCGCCCCCTATGCGTGCTGGCCACATCACGGGACAACTGCTTCCCTCTGGAGGGAGTTGAAGAAGCCATGAGGCGCCTCCGCAAGGCGTATGAGGCAAGCGGCGCGGCCGATAGGCTGGGATACCAGGTGGCCGAGGGGCCGCACGCATACCCCGTTGAGCTGCAAGAGGGCGTGCGCACGTGGATGAAGAGATGGCTGTAGGCTGACACACCAGCGACGCAGGAGAGCGCTGGAGCAGCGTCGCAGCACCGCCTCAGCTGGACCGTGACCAGTGCCGCTTTGGCCTCAGCGTTCAGACAGGGACTACCCCGCTGTTGGCCGGTCGGGTGGGCCACCGGTCGAGAGCTCCTACCCATCTGATGCACGCGCTCGCCATCACTGATGTGCAGGGCTTCCAGGGACCTCCCCCCGTGGGCTTCCCCTCTTGGCCGTAGTCTCTCAGTGATCGCTTTCAGCCGCTCGCTCCAGAGTTCCCTGCGTTGTGATGTGCGTCCTGATGCGAAGGGTACCGATGCACTCGGCCGCGTTCCCTGTCGGCGGTTGCGGGTGCGGCCTTTGCACCCAGATGAATCGCTGCAGCTGGTGGTCTGTCTCGGTACCTGCGTCCGCTGGGAGCGGGATCGCGTAGCTGGGGTCCCTAACGACAACAGATGGAACCGGGTTCATTGATGGCCTGCTGCCTGTGCACTGCCGTTTGACGGTTCACTTCGTGTCCTCGGCCGCAGCTTCCCGCCCGCGGTCGGGTGTGAATGGACCGCCCTTCGGCCCTGGGATTGCGCCTGAGCTTCGATCTTGTTGTGCTCAGCCGCGCGTTGCGGCACCCGGTCTGGGAGCGGTCCGTACTTAAGGCGATTGCATCTAAGTGGTTAGTGTAGGCAAGGAACCTGCAGGAGGTGGGGAGCAGCGATGTAGGGAGAGGGGGCTGTCATGGCTGGAGCGAGTCTGGTGGAGCACTTCTCGGAGCTGACCGATCCTCGGGTGGAGCGCACCCGCTGGCACAAGCTAGTGGATATCGTGGCCATCACCCTTTGTGCCACCATCTGCGGGGCCGACAACTGGGTGGATATCGCCCTTTTTGGGGAGTGCAAGAAGGAATGGTTTGCCACCTGGCTGGAGCTACCCAACGGCATCCCCTCCCACGACACCTTTGGGCGAGTGTTTGCTGCTTTGGACCCAGTGGAGTTTGGCCGCTGCTTCATGAGTTGGGTACAGGCGGTACAGGAGGCTACAGAGGGTCAGGTGGTGGCCATTGATGGCAAGAGCCTGCGAGGCTCAAGGGACGGTGTGCTGGGCAAGAGCGCCATTTGTATGGTCAGTGCCTGGGCGGCAGGAAACCGCCTGGTGTTGGGGCAGGTGAAGGTAGAGGACAAGTGCAATGAGATAGCAGCCATCCCTGAGCTGCTGCGGGTGCTGGACCTGTCGGGCTGCATCATTACTATAGATGCCATAGGGACCCAAAGGGCCATAGTGGACCAGATCGTGGAGGGCGGGGCTCACTACCTCCTGCCCGTCAAGGACAACCAGCCGGGGCTGCGAGAAGAGATCGAGGATGTGTTCCAGACAGCGATGGAGTTTGACTTCAAGGACGTGCCCCATAGCCATGCCAGGAGCGTGGATAAGGGCCATGGCCGCCTGGAGACACGGGAGTGCTGGGCCATCCAGGACAAAGAGTGCCTGGCCTGCCTGGGCCAACACGCAGGGTGGGCGGGGCTAAAGAGCCTGGCCATGGTGAGGCGGCAAAGGCGTACCTGGGGCCAAGAGGGTAAGGTGCAGGAGGAGACCCTCTACTACATCACCAGCCTGGAGGCCGATGCCGAAAAGATCCTCAAGGTCAGCCGCACCCACTGGAGCATCGAGAACGGCCTGCACTGGGTGCTGGATGTGGCCTTCGACGAGGACCGCTGCCGAGCCCGAGCCGGGAACGGGGCCCAGAACCTGGCCCTTATGCGCCACCTGGCCCTGAGCCTGCTCAAGCAAGACACCACCATCAAGGCCGGTATCAAGGCCAAGCGCAAGGCCGCTGGCTGGAATGAGGACTACTTACTTCGCCTCATAAACCAATAAGATGCAATCGCCCTCGCGCTGGGGGCAGGATGGGGCTTTGTCAAAGTTCTGGGGCAGGCCACCAGAGATGACTATCGGCGAATACTGCGGGCGAACACGAAGGTGTCCGGTATCACCACATCGCTGACACTTTCTATCAGGACATGGTTGACACTCTTGGGGCATACTCCCCATGCGCACACAGGAGGGGAGCATGCCCTGGAAAGAGAGCTCAGCCATGGAAGAACGCATCCGTTTCGTAGTTCTGGTCCATCAAGAGGACCGTCCCTTCAGCGCCCTGTGTGAGGAGTTTGGCGTCAGCCGCCAGACCGGCTACAAATGGTTGAGGCGCTACGAGGAGGCGGGCTCTCTGGAGGGCCTGGCCGAGGCTTCCCGACGCCCTCACACCAGCCCCCAGCGTACACCGGCCGAGCTGGAGGCGCGGGTGGTGCAGTTGCGAGAGCGCCACGCCTGGGGGGCGCGCAAGATCAAGGTACGCTTGGAGGAGGAAGGCATCTTGTTGGGGGAGGCCACCATCAACCGCATCCTCTCCCGAAAGGGGCTGGTGGCTCCCCGGGACCGCCACCGGCCCGCCACTAAGCGCTTCTGTCGGCAGGCTGCCAATGAGCTGTGGCAGATGGACTTCAAGGGCCACTTCGCCATTGTCGAGGGTCTCTGCCACCCTCTTAGCATTCTCGACGACCACTCTCGCTTCCTGGTGGCTTCCCACCCCCTGCTGGGCACCCAGGCCAAGCCGGTCCATGAGCGGCTGGTGCAGGCCTTCCAGGGCTACGGCCTGCCTCAGGCCATGCTCATGGATCACGGCAGTCCCTGGTGGAGCACCACCAATGCCCTGGGCTTGACCTGGGTGTCGGTGGCTCTCATCAAGCAAGGCATCTGCCTCCACTTTAGCGGCGTAGGTCATCCCCAGACCCAGGGCAAGGTGGAGCGTCTCCACGGCAGCTTAGCCTGGGCTTTGCAGCACCTGGGAGCTCCCCAGGACCTGGCTGAGGCTGAGGCCTTCTTGGCCACCTTCCGCCATGACTACAACCACCTGCGCCCCCATGAGAGCCTGGACATGGACGTGCCGGCCCAGCACTACCAGGCCAGCCCCCGGCCCTACAACCCCACCCCTGCCCCCTGGCACTACCCCCCAGGGGTGGAGGTGCTGGCTCTCAATAGCCAGGGGATGCTACCCTACCAGGGACGTCGCTACTTCGTCTGTGAGGCCCTAGCTTGCGAGCCGGTGGGAGTGCAGCGCTTCGACGATAAGCTCCTGGTCAGCTTCCGCCACATGTTCATCCGCCAGATCGACCTAGCCACCAAGCACACTGTGCCTCTGGTGCAGCCGGTGTCCGATGTGTCAACCATGTCCTGATAGAAAGTGTCAGCGATGTCGTGATACCGGACGCACCTTCGCCCTTACGGGGATGGTGTGGGCGGGCGGGTACGAAGTTGCAGACGAGCACAAAGGCTCCTCTACCGGGCATAGGGGTCAGCGGCATCCCGCAGGCCGTCGCCCATGAAGTTGAAGGACAGTATGGCGGCTACCACGAACAGGGCAGGTATGAGCAGCCAGGGCGCCAGGGCGACCGTCTTCAGGTCCTGCGCCTCTTGCAGTAGCACCCCCCAGCTTATGGTGGGCGGGCGCAGCCCCAGGCCGAGGAAGGATAGGCTGGTCTCGCCCAGGATCATGCCCGGGATGGAAAGGGTGATGGAGGCTATGATGTAGCTAAGGAAAGAGGGAAGCATGTGGCGAAAGACGATGCGCGACTCACTCGCCCCCTGCAGCCGGGCAGCCATCACGAAGTCCTCCTCCCGCACAGCCAAGAAGCGACCCCGCACCACTCGTGCCAGGCCCGTCCAGCCGATGAGAGAGAGCAGCACCACGATGGCGAAATAGCGCTGCACGGTGCTCCATTCCCGAGGGAGGGCGGCGCTGAGCGCCATCCACAGCGGGATGGTGGGGATGGAGCGCAGAAACTCGATGATCCTTTGCATCACCTCATCCAACACGCCGCCCAGGTAGCCAGAGAAGCCGCCGGCGATTATGCCGATGACAAAGGAGATGAAGACGCCCACCAGACCGATGGAAAGGGATATGCGGGAACCGTACAAAATGCGGGAGAACATGTCCCGCCCCAATCGGTCCGTGCCCAGCAGGTAGAGGCGCTGGTCTGCCTCGCCTCCGGCCAGGCCGAAAAGGTGTAGATCGCTCTCGAAGAGACCCCAGAGCTTGTACGGGTCGCCGTGGACGAGGAAGCGCAGCGGATAGGTCACGCTGGTGTCCTCTTCGTACGTGATGATGTAGGTCTCTGGGTCACGGGTACGGATGAGCCCATAGGCGACCGGAGGCCAGTGGAACTGGCCTTGGCGGAGCAGGTACACTTTCATGGGCGGCACGAAGGTTAGCGTGCGCTCGTAGGTATTGGGGTTGTACGGGGCGAGGAACTCGCAGAAGATGGCGCCGATGTAGAAGAGGATCACCACGGTGGCCCCGATGTTGGCCAGGCGGTGCTTGCGGAAGCGCCACCACATTAGCTGCCACTGCGAAGCCACGAAGATCGTCTCTTCGCCTTCGGTCCTGGCGACATCCACGAACCCTTCGGGTACGCTTTCCTGGTTGGCTATCATCTTGGGCTGCAGTCCCTACCGAGATCCCACGCCGACATAGCGGATGCGTGGGTCCACTATCACCAGCAGGATGTCCGAGATGAGCGTGCCCAATACCGTGAGAGCGCTCAACAGGAAGACGAACGACCCGGCCAGGTACATGTCCTGGGACATCAGGGCCTTCAGAAGCATGGGTCCGTTCGTGGGCAGGCTGAGAACGATGGAGACGATGGTGGCACCGGAGATCAGGCCCGGCAGCATCCAGCCCACGGTGCTAATGAACGGATTGAGAGCGATGCGTACCGGGTACTTGAGGACAATGCGGCGCTCGTGGAGCCCCTTGGCGCGAGCGGTGATCACGTAGGGCTGGCGCAGCTCGTCCAGCAGGTTGGCACGCATGGTGCGGATCATGCCGGCAGTGCCGCTGGTGCCAATGATGACCATGGGCAGCCAGATGCGCTTGAATACCTCGAAGATCTTGGCCCAGGTCCAGGGCTGGCCCTCGTAGTCTATGGGATACAGGCCGCCCAGATTCACCCCGAAAGTGCTCCAGGCCCACCACAGCAGCACCAACGCCAGCAGGAAGTCGGGAATGCCCACCCCGACGAAGCCGAAGAAGGTGAAGATATAGTCGCTCAGGGAGTACTGATGCGTGGCGGAGTAGATGCCGATCGGTAGCGCCACGGCCCAGATGAACGCCGTGCTCAGTAAGGCGATGGCCGCGGTGAGCCCGAGCCGGTCGTAGATGAGCTGGGACACGGGCCGGTTCCACTCGAACGACACTCCGAAGTCTCCCTGCACCAGGCCGGTCACCCACTTCCAGTAGCGCACGTAAATGGGCCGGCCCAGGCCGTAGCGCTCCCGGAGAGCGTCCAGCTCATCCCGACTCACTCTCTCTCCGCGCGCCTCGAGCTGGGCAACGTAGCTGCTGAGATAGTCCCCCGGGGGGAGCTCGATGATGGCAAACGACACGATGGTGATCAGTGTCAGGGTAGGTATGGCGTAGAGGACGCGCCTCAGAATGTAAGTCAGCATGCGAGTCCGCTCCAGAACAGGTCATAGGGAGTAGGTTACAGGTTACAGGGGCCAGGGAACGGGACTGCTCGCCGCAGCCTTATCCCTGTCCCCTGTAACCTGTTCCCTGTAACCTATCCCTTGATGAAGTACTGCTCGGCCCAGTTGTCGGAGTCGTGGAGGAGCGAGAACGGCACCTCTGGAACGTTGCGGAAGTTGTTCTTCACGATGGTGATGCCGGGGCCGGCGCCCACCGTCAGCACTTCCCAGATGTTCCTCAGGTCTAGGCGCTGGATCTCAGCCAGGATGTCGAGAAGCTTGTTGGTGTCCACTGTCACCTTAGCTTCATCGAAGAGCAGCTGGCCTTTGCGGGCGTCCTCGTGGTCGGGCTCCACTCCCTCCAGTCCGCCCGTCTGGTACCACTGGCCCCAGGCCGGGGCCCAGTAGGTGCTGTGGTCCACCGGAGCGTAGGAGCGTAGATAGACGTAGCAGGCCAGCTTCTGCAGGCCGTCCTTGACGTAGCCACAGAAGGCGTACTCATGGGAGTAGATGCGCGGCCACCACAGGTCGTAAGACACTTCCTCCGGGGACGTCTTCACCCCGATGGCGGTCCAGTAGTTGGTGACCAGCTCGGCAGCGTCCATCAACTCCTTAGAGGAGAACATGTCCAACTTGATGATGAGCTGTCCGCCATCAGGCCGTAGCCGGACGCCATCGGCCCCCATCTCCAGCCCCATCTCGTCGAGGAGGGCATTGGCCGCATCCACGTCCAGCGTTAGATGCTCGAACAACTCCGACTCGCCCTCAAGCAGAGGGAATATCGCAGGGATGTCGGTACGCTCGCCCAGGTAGATGAGCTCGTTGAGCTCGTCTCGGTCTATGGCCAGGTTGAGGGCCTTGCGGAAGCGGATGTCCTTGATCAGCGCCAGCATGCCATCGTCGCCCACCAATGTCTGGTTGGGGAAGATGGTGAACCCGACGTTCTCACCCATCTTCTTGATGACGCGATAGTCGCCCTTCTCCCGGTTGTCCATGTAGAGCGGCATGTCGCTGAAGGCGATGTTGCGCGCCTGATAGCTCAGCTCTCCGGCTAGGGCCTTCATGGAGATCATCTGAGCGTTCTCGACGGCGCTCGCGCGGATGGTGTCAATGTACGGGAGCTGGTTGCCCTCCGGGTCAACTTTGTAGAAGTAGGGGTTGCGCTCGAATATCCAGGGCGGCCCCAGCTCCTTGAGCTTCCAGGCGTAGATCACGGGCACGTCCGGGTTCATCCTCTCCTGACGCCTGTCGCCCATGAGCTGCACCCAGGTCTCGAAACCGGCCTCTTTCACCTTGGCGGCCAGTTCGTCCGCGTCGGCGTACTTGGGATGGAACTGCATCAGGTAGTGCTTCGGGGCCCACATGTCTCTGGTGCCCCAGACGTAGGCGATGTAGGGCAGGAACAGGCCGGCCGGCTTGGCGAAGGTGACCTTGAACGTGTAGTCATCCACCTTGGTGATCACCGCCAGTTCGCCCTCGGACTTGAGCCAGCCCGGCTTGCTGGGCGAGAGCTCATCGTTGAGGACCAGATCCTCATACCAGAAGAGCACGTCGTCGGCAGTGAAGGGCTCGCCGTCGGACCACTTCATGCCCTCACGCATGTGGAAGGTGAACTCGGAGCCGTCCGGGCTGATCTCCACCGCCTTGGCCAGGTTGGGGGACCAGGCGTCGCCCGCCGCGTTGTACAGGATCCAGGGTTCGATCTGGTAGCCCATGGCGCCGTTGAGGTCGGCCTGGCCGGTGACGGCCATGTCCCAGATACCACCGTACTGGCCGATCTCCTCAATCACCGGGACGACCAGTGGCTCCTTGGGGAGCCGCTCCTCCACCGGGGGAAGCGTACCTGCCTTCACCATCTCGGCCAGCATGGGCGCTTCGTTGTAGCGGGAGGGCGGGGCCTCGACTGGGGCGGTCGTGGCTTCGGCGGGCGCGGCCGTGGGCTCTGGGGCCGTGGTGGCCTCTACGGGGGCCGGAGCCGTCGTCGGAGCAGGAGCACCGGCGCAAGCGGAGGCTACTGCCGCACCGGTGGCTATGGCTGATACCCGAAGTAAGTCACGCCGTGTGAGTCTGCTTTCGGACATACGAACCTCCCTTGGCTGTAAGTCGAAGGTACCGGCACGATATCCGTGACACCTCGGGGTCGCCCCGCTCTCCGAGGATGTCAACCACTTAGCGGCGACACTGCCACTGGAACCCTCGCCTGACTTGGAGCCAGGCGGGCGTGACGCTATGGGCCCCAAAGCCGTTGGGGAATGTGAAGTACAGTGAGTATAGCGGATGGCCAGGCCAATCTCAAGGGGGAACCCGAAAGCCGGAGCGCGTTCTGACGAGCACCATCGCTCAGGCACGCGGCCGAGTCATGGGCGAGCGAAGCCCGCCCCCGCGGGCTAAGCAGGGGCCTCAGGGGAGGGGCGCTCGCCCACTCACTCGTGTGCCCCCAGCTGGCACGGAACCAGGGCCCGGATGGCCGGCTCCTGTCCGGCTAGAGGCACAGCCACTCCCTCCACGCTAAAGGTCACCTCGTCCGGCGCCAAGTTGCAGAGGCAGGCAAACCCGTCCACCATGACGTAGATGCGGGCTCGGTCCCAGGCCTTCACCTCAAGCCGCCTCCTGCCAGTCTGGTGGTGGTCCTCCTCCGGGCACCACAGCGCTGCCAGCTGCGCCACCGTCTCGCCTGCTCTCACTGGCCGAGGCTCGTCCATCAGGCTCAGGGTGATGAGGTCGGCCACCGCATGCCAGGGACGGAAGAGGTGGCGGTTGGTGTAGAGCGACCTGCCGCTGCCGGCGAACACCAGCCCCAGCCGGTCGTCCACGTTGAGCCAGCCGCCCTCCAGCGGTATGGCCTCGTCCTCATCCGCCGAGGAGCTGGCGTAGCCAAGGAGCTCGCGCTCGCCCCCAGCCCAGTACAGCCGTCGGTGCCCTCGCAGATCCGGGTAGTCGCCGAAGTATGGATCGTTCATCACTTCCAGGGTACCCTGCTCTACCCGCTCCACTGTCACATCCTCGAGCGCCACCAGCCGCTCGGCCGTGAGACAGCGTCCGTCGGGCAGGGAGCAGAACAGCACCTGCCGCCTGAGGCTGTCCTGACACAGATCCTCGACGAAGAGGGCCGCCACCCGGTCCTGCCCTTCCCGAAGCCGAAGGAGACGCTCTCGGGCACTGGGGGCGCGGTCCCGCACATAGACGCGCGCCAGCAGGGAACCGGCGGCCGGACCCACCAATCGCAGGCCCTCGCTGGTGTTGGGCAGCACCATGGTATTGTTGCGCCAGGCGAAGCTGGTCTTGCCTCGTGGGTGGCGGTGCAGCAGGGCCCCACCGTGGAGGTACAGGTGCACCCCGCGCAGGCGCTCATCGAAGTCCCGATCCTTGGCCGGCCTGGGCCCGCCGTCGCCCAACCGGTGCACCAGATAGCACCGGGCCAGGTTCGCCCCACTGCGCTCCGACATGATGGCGGGGTCCTGAATGCTGTGGCAGTGGGCCAGGATGCTCTCGGGCACCACCCTGCCTGCGTGGGCAGCCATGGCGCGTTCCACCGTGCTCAGGCTCCGCTCCTCCAACAGAGCCGCCTCGGGATCGCGCAGGAGCTCGGCGCCCACGGCGTGGAAGAGACAGTCAGAAGGATAGGACAGGTAAGGCCAGTCCATACCTTGCACTGGGTGCAAAGCCCCGGTGTCATCAGCCCAGGCTTTGAGCAGGTCGTACGTGTCCCGGCGATGCCACCACAACTCCTCGGGGGCGTCCTGCCCGAACAGGCGCAACATGGTGGCGGTCAGGCCGCTGAAAGTGACGCAGCTCATCATGTAGCCCGGGTGCACTATGTAGTGGTTCTCGGCCGTGCCGTCGGGCAGAGTGGTGAACGACCGGCCGCAGAGGTCGCGCACCGTCTTGCCCTGGGCGAAGAGGGCATAGTCGTGCACGTCCTGAGGCCTAGTGGCGGTGCGGAACATCCAAAGGCGCGCGTTCTCCCACAGGCTATCCCACTGAGGATGCCCAGGAAGGAGCAAGAGGGAGGCAGTCAGGCCTTCGGCCGTCCAGGCGTTCTCCTCCATCTGGGTGTCCGCGTAGACGCCGCTCCTGGGCTCCATCATCCCGAAGCGGTCCAGATAGTCTGCGGCTATGGCGGCCAGCATGGACCGCTCCTCCTGGCCCAGAAGGTCGAAAACCAGGGCCGCCGTGCGGGCCAAGGCTCCCACCGTATGGCCGCACTGGCTCTCGCGAAAGAAGCCCTGCCCGCGCTCCCCCCACTTGGTCCCCGCTGGTTCGGGTCGGCCCCAGCTTTCCCTAGGTCGCACGCAGTCCTCCGGGCCGGTGTCGTGCACGAAGCAGAGGTAGCGCAGGGCCTGAAGGGCCATCTCCCGCGCCTCCTCCGCTGAGATGCCGGCGACGCTGGCGTCGTAGTCGGGGGACGAAGCGGCGAAGGCAAAGGCCTCCATGGGCATGGCCGTCTCTCCCCCGTACCAGTAGACTCCCCCAAAGAAGTGGCCACAGCGAGGCCGGCCCTGCCAGGGGTTGAAATACTGCCGGCCGACGGGGATCCAGCGGAGCACCAGGTCCAGGTAGCGGCGGCTGGCACGGTTCTCCGCCTGCGGGAGGGTGACGTGGCCAAAATCGGTGAATGCGTCGGCGGGATTCATAGCTGCACTCTCCGGGCACTGCGATGGCGGAAGTCTAGGACAGCAGCGACTGGAGGACAACAGGGCGCCCACAGCGCTGCCCCTCCGTGGGCCGAACGCGAGAGACTCTCGCTAGTTCCGGCTCTAGAATGCCCCTTGTGCTATCATGGAGGCATGCCAGGCTCAAGAGCGGCGCGGCGCGCCGGCAGCAGGAACAGCGACCGAATGTACTTACGGCCTAACCTGGCCTCCACGTGCTCGCTTCTGGCTCTGTTCCTCGCCCTTCTCTTGCCCTCCCAGGCGAAGGGACAGGCCGAACGGGTGGCGTACGTGATAGAGCTGCGGGGCCCGATAACTGTGGTGACCCAGAGTTATGTCGAGCGCGCCATCGCTGTGGCCGAGAGCCAGCGGGCGGCCGCCCTGGTGATGCTCCTGAACACCCCCGGGGGCGGCCTCACCACCACCAGGGAGATAGTGGAACGCATGCGCGCCTCCGCCGTCCCCATTGTGGTGTACGTGTCGCCGGCCGGCGCCACGGCCGCCTCCGCGGGCACCATCCTTACCCTGGCGGGGCACGCCGCCGTCATGGCCCCCGGCACCAGCATCGGTGCCGCCAGCCCGGTGAGTATGCAGGGCGAGATGGACGAAGTGGCGCGGCGCAAGGCGGAGAACATCATCATCGCCGACCTCAAGGCGCTCACAGAACACCGTTCGCCCGAGGCGCAGGCTTGGGTGGAGCGGGCGGTAACCGAATCGGCTGCCCTCTCCGCCACCGAGGCCTTGGACCTCGGGGTGGTGGACGCTGTGGCTCCTACCGTCGAGGAGGCCCTTCGCCAGCTTGACGGGCTGGAGGTGCGCCTGCGGGAAGAGGTCACCACACTGGACTTGGGCGACCTTGAGATACGCCAGCTCCCGCAGACGATCATCGAGCAGTTCCTCGACACCATCCTCGACCCCAACATCGCTTTCATCCTGCTGACCATCGGCATGAACGCGATCCTCTTCGAGCTCTCCAGCCCAGGCGGCTACCTGGCCGGCGTTGTAGGCGCCATCTGCCTGGTCCTTGGCTTCTTCGCCCTGGGCGTCCTCGACGTCAACTGGACCGGCTTGGGGCTCATCGTCCTGGCTTTTGCGCTCTTCGTTGCCGATGTGATGACCCCTAGCCTGGGCGTCCTCACCGGCCTCGGAGTGCTGTCCTTCGCCCTCGGCGCCGTAATCCTCTTCAGCTCGCCCGTCTACCAGGTGTCGCTCACGCTGGTGGTGACCGTGGCTCTGTTCACCGGCGCGTTCTTCGCCTTCGTGGTCACCAAGGCCGTGACGGCCCAGCGCCGCCCTTCCGCCACCGGCCGCGAGGGGCTAATAGGAGCGCTGGCCCGAGTGCGTGAGCCCCTGGACCCGGAGGGGATGGTGCTGGTGGAGGGAGAGTTGTGGCAGGCGCGCAGCCAGGGGGCCACGATTCCCGCGGGTGCGACGGTGAAGGTGGTAGCCGTCGAGGGACTGTGGCTGGTGGTCGAGCCCGTCCCCGCCAGTTAGGACCATCGCCTACTCCCTGATCCTCCTGGCTGCTGCCAATCGCGCTCTCGCGCTCGAACCTCCCCCGCCCACAGCCAGCCCCGTCTGCCACCGGCAGGGCAGAACCTGTCCATAACCGGCTCACAGCCTGTGGATAACTGCGCCGCATTCGGTGGATAACTCTCCAGTTATGTGGATAAGTCGGCCCTATCCGGCCCACTTATCCACAGTGCTGCCGCAGTTCTCCCCAGCCCTGGGGGCCCTGTGGAGTATAGGCACGGCTCTCCCAGACATATCCACACCCATCCCACAGCCTCTGTGGCCGGCCCCGCTCCCCATATAGGGTCTCGTGCCTTCGGAGGCACGATATAGGGCGCCGTGCTCGTCTAAGGGTGGGTTTGTCCACAGGTTGTCCCTCCTCTACTAGGACTACTGTATCTTAAGAGGGATTCAGGAGATCAGGTGAGGATAAGTACTGTGAACAACGGCAGGCACGGCACCGCGGTGCCGCAACTGGCAAGCGCTTGTCGTTGAACAGCGAGGGCTCCCGAACGCGGTCGGCACATCGAGACGCGATGCGCCTGGGGGCGCTGACTGCTCCAATGAAGGTGCGCTTCCAATCGAGTCTGGCTGGCTCTAGGAGCCTGAGCGCAGGGGAGGACCCGAGCCGCCGTGCTGGCCGCAATCCGTGGGCCCGATCCTGCGCTGTCGCGCGGGAAGTTATTAGGGGGGCGGATCCGGCGAAGCAGCGAGCGGCAAGGCCAGGCAGCAGCGATAGCCCAGCGGCCCTGACCCTTGAGAGAGCACATGCTACCCATGGAGGCTGGCAGGTTGGTGCGGCGCTGGGTAGACGGTGCAGACCAGGTGGACCCAGGAGATCAAGCGGGCGTCAACGGCGCGGGAGGGTGCTAGATGTAGGGCGCTGGCGCTAGAGGTCGCGCCGATCGAAAGTGGCGACAGCCGCCGCTACCACGGCCAGGCAGTAGACCAGGCTGTAGTACACCATGGCGGGGCTGGGAACGGAGGTCACGGCGAAGGGGGTGGAAGCGAAGCTCTGGTACACCGCAGGCTGCATCAGATGGGCAGCCCGCTTCCAGAGGGCCTCGGTGGGGAGGATGAGGCTGGTGACGATCCCCACCCGGATGGCGGCCTGGTTGCCTAGGAAGCCGCCGATCTGCTCCGTCCAGCCTCCCAGGAAGGCCAGCCCGAAGAGCATGAACACCAGCACTCCGTTGGCCAGCGTGGAGAGGCGGGTCCCTCCCAGGATGGTGAGGGAGGTCAGGACCAGTCCCTCGAGCACGATCAGAGAGAGGCCTACCAGGGTATTGGGGATCAGATATCCGGTGATGGCCCAGGAGATGGCCACCACGCCGCCGCCCAGGGCCAGTACCGCCCCCACCACCAGCGCAGCGAAGCCCAGCCACTTGCCCAGGATGACCTCGCGCCTCCGGATGGGCTTGGACACGAGGCTGTGGATGGAGTGCGAGGCAACCTCGCCTGAGACCGTGTCCACCGCCGCCAGTACGCTGAGCATGATGACCAGGAAGTTGGCGGCGTAGAGCCCGGCGATAGCGAAGAACGACGCTGCCTCCCCCTCGCGCCCAGATCGGGGCATGTGTGCCAGGATCTCGGCGTACACCAGGCGGAAGCCTACGGCGAAGACGATCAGGAAGACCAGACTCAGGCCTCCCACCAGCCAGAGGATGCGGCGCCGGCCGGCCTCGCGCAAAGTGAGCCAGGCGATGAACAGGATGGGCCTCACCCGGCCTCCTCACCCTCCATTAACCGCAGGAAAGCCTCCTCCAGCGAGCGGCGGCGTGGCGTGACCGCTCGCAGGCGGAGGCCATGCTCCACCATCCAGGCCACCAGATCGGGCACGTGCTCCTCGTCGCGGAGGTGGACGCTAATGCGGTCTCCGTCGCCCACGGCCGGCCACCCCCGTGCGACCAGATCGGCGACCGGGAGCGGGGTGCCGGGTTCCAGCCGGACCTCGACCTCCGTCTCCGCCGCAAGCAGATCACGTAGGGGTCCAGAGTGCACTACCCGACCGCGCCGGATAAAGGCTACCCGGTCGCAGGTGACCTCGATTTCGCTCAGCAAGTGGGAGTTGAGGAAAACGGTAGTACCGCGACGCCGCAGGTCCTGGATGATCTCCCGCACCAGGCGCCGGCCCAGGGGGTCTAGGCCCGAGGTAGGCTCGTCGAGGAAGACGAGTTCGGGTTGGTTGATCAGTGCCTGGGCCAGGCCTACGCGCTGAAGCATGCCCTTAGAGAAGTCCCGCAGACGACGGTGCGCGTGACGGCCCAGGTCTACGAGCTCCAGGAGCTCGTGGGCGCGGCGGCGCCGTTCGGGCTGAGGGATGCCGTGGAGGCGGCCATGCACGTCCATGAACTCCAAGGCAGTGAGCCACTCCTGGAAGCGGAAGTGCTCGGGAAGAAACCCCACGCGGGCCCGAGCCCGCCAGTCGGCAGCCGGACGCCCCAGGAGCTGCACCGTCCCGGCTGTAGGCCGGGCGAGGTCCAGGCAGATCTTGACCGCGGTGGTCTTGCCGGCGCCGTTGGGTCCTAGGAAGCCGAATACTTCACCGCGGTTCACAGTCAGGTTGATGCCGTCCAGCGCCAGCGTCAGGCCGTACTCCTTGCGCAGGCCCTCGATTCGTAGAGCAGCGTCAGGCAACGTGCTTCTCCGTGGGGGAGGAGTAGAGGAGCGAAGGAGTAAAGGAGACAGGAGTAAAGAACTGAAGGAAACCGGAGAGCATCCTGTTAGCTCTTCCTTTGCTGCAGCGCCTCAGGTGATGCCGAGCATAGCGGGTGATGCTCATCGGTGGCGGCAAGCACCTCAAGACCGTGCTCTCCCATCTCCCCTCTCCTGTGTCGTGACTACTTTGCTCCTGTCTCCTCCCCTCCTCTCCTCCTCTACCTCAGCGACTGGGCCACAGCCAGGAGCTGCTCAGCGGGCAAGTCGCCCGCCACCACGTGCACCGTGTCGTCCTTCTCCCAGACCACAGCAGTCTCAGTGTACTCCTCATTCTCTCGATTCTCCAGCACGTACCCCTTCACCCCTTGGACCGTGACTTCCTGGACAGAGGCGACGTCGCGAGGCACGGGCACCACCAGAGTGGTGGCCCAGTCTATGCTCTGAGCCAGGCCGCGCGCCTCTTCGGCGCTGAAGCCCAGCAACTGCAGCCCCAGCTCCGCCACCCTCTCGGCATCCATCCCCTGTGGCACCGAGACCTCCGGGCTGGCAACCTGGAGGACGGCAAAGGAGGAAGTGCCGTCGGAGTAGCGCTGATCGGACATGGGCGGAATGGAAGCGGAGATGATGTTGGCATCGGGGTCTTCAGGCAGGACATCGGTGGGCAGCCCAGCCATCTCCAGGAGCGCTCGGGCGGCTTCGATGTCCACCCAGGCACGGGCGGACCGCTGGGGAATGACGGTGAACTCAGTGAGGGCGAAGCCGGGCGGTACCTGGCCGGCCGAGAGCACCGGCCTCCCCGTCAACCGGCCCGCTTCCTCCACGCCGGACACCGCTTGCGGCTGAGGCTCCTCCATCACCACCCTGGTGAACAGCCTCTCGTCCAGGCCCACGGCGCGGTCGGGATCGAAGGTCACTACCTCGATGCGACGCACCCGGAAGATGTCGAGGAACTGCCCCGCTGCCGTGCGCAACGGGGGGACGAGTATGAGTGCCGCCAGCACTACGGCGGCGCTCGCCAGGCCCAGTAGCGGGCGTCTCAGACGACAATACGCGTGAGTAGTCATGTCCAGTACCCTCCTCAGGGGCGGATCAGCGGCATCGCCGGTGGCCCGGGCCCGGAAGCGCTGCCAGGCCTGGGCCACATCCGGAACCGGCGGCGCCGACGCGGAGAACGCGGCCTCGGCCAGCGCAGCGTCGTCGCGCATTCGTGACAGTCGCTCGCGGCAGCGGGCACAGGCTCGCAGGTGTTCCTCCACATCGGGCCGGCTCCGATCCGGAGGCATTCCGTCCAGGTGGGCGCGTAGCTCGCCCTCGGTCAGGCATTCAGGAGTGCTCGGCATGGGAACCTCCGCTCTCCAGCTTCTCGTAGCTCTCCCGGAAGGCGCGCTCGGCGCGGGCCAGCAGCGTGCCCACGCTGCCGGGCGCTACCTCCAACTGATGGGCGATCTCGGCGTAGGATAGGCCGGAATGGCGCAGAAGGAGGATGAGGGCTTGCCGCTCGGGCAGCTCCCCCAGCACCCGCCGCACCCGCTCGACCGCGTCGTTCCGAACCGCGACGTCGCCCGTGTCCGCTGATGGGGCCTCCAGCGCTGCGGCGCGCGCCTCCCGCGATCGGCGGCGGCGGTCAGTGCGCAGTCGGTTGTAGCACAGGTTGGTGGCCACCGTGACCAGCCAGCCGACCAAATTGGGGCTGGCGCTGCCGACGGGCGGGCGCCGATAGAGCCGGATGAAGGCCTCCTGAGCCACCTCCTCCGCCGCCGAGCCTTCCCCGAGCAGGCGGTAAGCGACGGCGTACACCCTGCCGTAGCAGGCGCGGAAGATCTGTTCGAAAGCGCGCCGGTCGCCGGCGGACAGGCGTTGCATGAAGACCCGGCTATGGAGTGATTCATCGCCCATGATGCCGATCATAGCTTCTGCCAACTTAACACCGCCAGAGGCTCTGATGTGACAGAGGCATCATGTACAGGTCCTAGTGGGCGAAGTACAATGCTCCCTATCAGCCGTCTTATGCCTGCAGGGGGAGGTGCTGCTGTGGCCAGGATCGCCAAAGCTGCTGTGCTGGACCGTATTGGAGGGGAGTTCGAGGTCAAGGAATACGAAGTGCCGGAGCCGGCTCCGGGGACCTTCATCCTCCGCACCGAGATGGCCGGAGTGTGTGGCACCGACGCTCACATGTACTACGGCCACCTGGCAGGGGTGCCCTATCCCATCGTCCTCGGGCATGAGTTCTGCGGCATTCTGGACCGGTTGGGCGAGGGAGTCACTCATGACCTCCGGGACGAGCCGGTACAGGAGGGAGATCGGGTCATCATGCTGCCCGGGGTGGCCTGCGGGCGCTGCTACTTCTGTGCCGTGGCCCGCACCCCCAATCGCTGCACCAACAGCCGGGTGTACGGCTTCGCCCTGGATGACGAGTTCCCCCTGGCGGGGGGCTTCTCCCAGTACGTCTACGCCCGCTTTCCCGGCACCGGCTTCATCAAGACCGATCTGCCCGCCCGGGTGGCCGTGCTCACCGAGCCCATCAACATAGCGGTACACGGGGTCAACCGGGGCCGGGTCTACGCCGGAGATACGGTGGTGATCCAGGGATCGGGCGCCATCGGCCTGGCGACGCTGATCATAGCTCGCTACAGCGGCGCTGCCAGGACCATCGTCACCGGGGGCCCGGCGAGGCGGTTGGAGCTAGCCCGCGAGCTAGGCGCCGACGTTACCATAGACATCGGGGAGGTCCGCGACGCCGACGAACGGGTGCGGCTGGTGCTCGAGGCGACGCCCGGGCGGCGAGGGGCCGACATCGTCTTCGAGTGTGCCGGCGTGCCCGCTGCCCTGCCCGAGGGGTTGCGGATGGTGCGGGATAGCGGCCGCTTCGTGGAGATGGGCCACTTCACCGACATGGGCCCGGTGGAGATCAACCCGCACTGGCACCTGATGCAGAAGAACCTGGACCTGTACGCCGTGTGGGGCGGGGGCGTGCCCTACTTCCTCCAGGCCGTGGCCCTGATGGAGCGGCGCGAGTATCCCTACGAGAAGCTAGTGGATCCCATCATCGGGCTGGGGCGCATCAAGGAAGCTGTGGAGGCCATTATCAAGGGTGGCTGGCGCATGGACGGCCAGGAGGTGATCAAGATTGCGGTGGATCCGTGGAAAGAGGAGTGACGCGGTGACGAGTGACGCGTGACGCGTGACAGATCTCGCCCAACCCTGCTCACGCATGGTGAATCGCGGTAATACGCCCCTGTCTGCCAGGAATCCCATTCCTGGTGGAGACTGCTCCCAGGTAGGACCGAACCGGAAGGCGGTATCCTCTCCCAAGGCCGGCGCCCACCGCGGCGTCCATTGCTGCTCCTCTCTGCGATCTGGGCGTTCACTGCAGTTGGGTCCCCTTTCCCCCTCGTCGCGATGTTGAGCCGGACTGGCACCGTTCCCGAGCTGCTGGCCCTGGGGGCGCTGGACGCCGGGGTCCGGCTCGCCGCCGGCTACCCCGGCGCGCCCGTCACCGGAGTGATGGAGACCCTGGCCCGTCTCACCGGCGAGGAAGTGGTGGTGGAGTGGGCCACTAACGAACGCTCCGCCTTCGATGCTGCCTTCGGTGCCTCCCTGGCTGGGGTGCCCTCCCTGGTGTGCCTCAAGGGAGTGGGGCTCAACGTGGCCCTGGACTCGCTGATGGCGGCCAACCTAGCCGGCGGGCCGGGCGGGTTCGTGGTCCTGGTGGGCGACGACCCGGGGGCCTGGGGCTCTCAGAACGAGCAGGACTCCCGCCTGCTGGCCGCTGCCGCCGAGGTGCCCCTCCTGGAGGCCACCGGCGCCGCTAGCTGCGCGGCCGCTATGGCCCACGCCTTCGACCTGTCCCGCCGGCATGCCGTCCCCGTTCTGGTGCGCCTGACCTCCAGCCTGGCCCTGGAATCCGGCCCTCCACCGGCGGCCAACCGGCCGGAGGTCCGGGTGAGAGTCGATTTCCGGCGCGAACCGGGCCGATACACCGTCCTGCCCGCTACGGTGGTCGCCTATCACCGGCGGCTGCACCGGACGCTGGCCGCCATCGGCCGCGAGTTCGAGCGCTCCTCCCTCAACCGGCGTCGAGGCGAAGGAGAGGCCGGGGTGGTCGCTGCCGGGAACGCGGCCGCCAAGCTGGAGCGCTACCTGAGGGCCGCCGGTGGCCCGCCCCTCCAGGTTCTGACCCTGGGCACCTTGCTTCCCCTGCCCGAGGAAACCCTGGCCGGTTTCCTGGCTGCCGTTGCTCGGGCGCTGGTAGTGGAGGAGACCCTGCCCTACCTGGAGGAGAGGCTCTTGGCCCTGTCCCGGCGCCGAGGCCTGACCCTGCCGGTACTGGGCCGTCTGACCGGCCACATCCCCTCGGCGGGAGAGATCACCGAGGGAGACATAGGCCGGGCGTTGGCCGCACTGCTGCCGGGTCATCTCTGGCCGGCGGTGGAAGCGCCGACCCGGCACCTTCCCAGCCAGGAGAGCCTGTGCCCGGACTGCCCCTACGTGCCCGCCTTCCTGGAGTTGCTGGCCGCCTTCGAGGCCCGCGGCGGACGCGAAGCCTTCGTGGTCACGGGCGAGCCCGGATGCATGGTACGGGCACTGCTGCCACCCTTCGAGCTGCTGGACGTAAAGTACGCCATGGGCTCCAGCATCGGGCTAGCAGCGGGGCTGGCCCGGGCGCAGAGAGAGAAGAAGGTGGTATCCCTGGCGGGGGACTCAGCCCTGCTGCACACGGGTCTGCAGGAGCTGATAGATGCGGCTCAGGCTGACGCTCCTCTCATGGTCATGGTTTTGGACAACGCGACGGTGGCCCTCACCGGCGGCCAACCCCACGCCGCCAGCGGTCGCGACCTGAGGGGCCAGCCCCGACGGCCGGTGGACCTGGAGCGGCTGGTGCGGGCCTGCGGAGTGGAGCGAGTATGGGTGGCTGACCCTCGCCGCAGAGGTGCGTTCCGGGTGGCGCTGGCGCAGAGCCTGGACGCTGAGGGCCTGCGAGTAGTGATCGCCAGGGCGCCGTGCCCGCGGGGTGGATAGAGGCCTTCGCCCACATTGACCCTCAGTTGACGCGCGGACCTCAGCCCCTATCATGGCTCTCAACTGTCAGCGAAGCTTGGCCTTTGAGCGTTAGTCTGGAGGAATAGACATGGATCTCCCCGGCAGACCTCAGTCGTACTGGATCGCCAGCACCCCCGAGACGGACTTCCCCCCACAACCTCAAGACGCACAGGTGGACGTCGCCATCCTCGGGGGCGGCATCGTGGGCATCACCGCGGCATACTTGCTGAGACAGGCAGGCCTGCGCGTGGCGGTAGTGGAGGCCCACCGCATAGTCACCGGTGTCACCGGCCACACTACCGGCAAGCTCACCTCCCAACACGGCATCCTCTACCGGGACCTGGTCTCCCGCCTGGGTCGGGAGCGGGCTCAGCTCTACGGCCAGGCCAACCAGGCTGCTATAGAGAAGGTGGCCTCGCTGGTGGCGGAGAGGGGCATCGAATGCGACTTCCGCCGCCTGCCTTCCTGCACCTTCGCTGAGCGTCCGGGGGACGCCGAGATCGTGCAGGAGGAGGCAGAGGTATCCCGCTCGCTCGGCCTGCCGGCTTCCTTCGGGAAGGAGGCCTCCCTCCCCTACCCCACCTACGGCGCCGTCTGCTTCCATAACCAGGCCCTGTTCCACCCCCGTCGCTTTCTTCTCGCCTTGGCGGATGCCATTCCCGGCGAAGGGAGTTACGTCTGGGAGGAGACGCGAGCGCTCGACGTGGACGAAGGGGTCCGGCCGGTGGTCCGCACGGACCGAGGACGCATCAGGGCCGAGCATTGCCTCGTGGCCACCCACACTCCCTTCCTGGATCGCGGGCTGTACTTCGCCCGCCAGACACCCAGGCGATCCTACGTCTTGGCCACGCGGCTTCGAGGAGAGGTACCTCTGGAGCTCTACATCAGCGTCAAGCCCGGCTTCCACTCCATTCGGCCGCACCCCACCGCCGACGGCTGGCTCGTCCTGCTCGGCGGGGGGCAGCACGTCACCGGCCGTGGGGGCGACACTACCCGGTACTACGCAGACCTGGCGGAGTACGCCCGTGCCCACTTCGACCTGGAGTCCATCGAGTACCGCTGGTCCACCCAGGACAACTACACTCTGGACGGCGCCCCCTACGTGGGTCGCTACAGCCCCATCTCCGACAACCTGTACGTCGCCACTGGGTTCGGCGGCTGGGGCATGAGCAACGGGGTCGCCGCGGCCATGATGCTGTCCGACCTGATCCAGAGGCGGGAGAACGACTGGCTTCCGGCCTTCTACCCGGCCCGGGTAGCCCAGCTCAAGGGGGCGGAGCATCTCGTCGAGGGCGGTGCCCGGTTCGTGCAGCACTACGCGGTGGACCGGCTGCGCCACGTGGAACAGGGGACGCCGGCGGACCTGGCCCCGGGCGAGGGCCGGGTGCTCGAACTCGAAGGGAAGAAGGTGGCCCTCTACAAGGACGAGCAGGGCGGCCTACACGCTCTGTCCCCCTCCTGTGCGCACCAGGGCTGCCTGGTGCGGTGGAACGCGGCCGAACGAACCTGGGACTGCCCCTGTCACGGGTCCCGCTTCCGCCCCGACGGCACCTTCATCCACGGCCCCACGGTCAGGGACCTCAAGGGCAGGGGATAGGGGATAGGTTACAGGGGACAGGGGACAGGCTATAGGGGACGGGCGCTCAGTTGTAGTAGGTCGAGCGGAGACTGCCGATGCGCTCCCCGCACCCGCCGCCTCTCCTGCCTACCCCCTGTCCCCTGTCCCCTGTAACCTGTAACCTGTAACCTGTAACCTACCCCCTACTCCCAGCGCCAGAACTTGATGGTCAGGGGGACCAGCAGCAGGAGGAGAGCACCCAGCACAGCTGCGTCTAGCCAGAGAGGGAACATGGGCCGAAAGTCCACCATGACCTGGCGGAGGGCATCCGAGAGGTAGGTCAGGGGCATGACGTACATGACCGGGCGCAGGACGGAGGGCAGCAACTCTGCCTCGAAGAAGCTGCCGGACAGGAAGGTCATGGCGAAGTTCACCACCTGAGCCACGGCCACGGCGGCCTCGCTGCTGGGGGACAGGGCAGCGATGAAGTACCCCATCGTCACGAAAGCAACCGCGCCAAGGAGGACAATGGCCGGGAAGAGCAAAAACTGGTTGCCAGGGTTGAGTCCCAAGACCAGGATGCCGAAGGCGACGAACAGGACTGCCTGGGCGATGCCCACCGTCACTCGCCAAGCGACCTGCCCTGCCAGCATCGTCCGGGTGGAGAGAGGCGCCACCGCCAGTCGTCGCAGCACCTTCTTCTCGCGCATTTCCACCAGAGGCATAGCGGTGCCGAACACCCCCAGCCAGAGGATGGCCAGGCCGAGCATACTGGGGACGTAGAAGGAGGCAGGGCTCTGTCTTTCCACCTGGACGCTGAGCGGCTCTGCGGTCAGGAGCTCTGGCGCAGAGGCAATGGCTAGGTTGGCCTGGCTGAGGAAGCTTCTCACGAATCCCAGCCCCACGCCTGAAGAGACCTGACTGGTGGGGTCGTAATAGACCGGGAGGGCGGTGGGCTGGCCGCTGCTCATCCTCTGCGTCAGCCCCTCCGGCAGCACCAGGATGACGTGAAGATCTCCTGCCCGCAGCGACTCCAGCAGCGGGTCCATCTCCCCTCGACGTGTGGAGACCGTGCCGATCGTCCGGTCACCCTCCAGCAGCGAAGCGATCTGCTGGCCAGCTGGGCCGCTGTCCTGTACCATTAGGCCCAGCTGTATCCTGATGCCCTCACCGCTGCGGCCGAAGATTACGCCGAAGAAGCCGGCGAACAGCAGAGGCATAATGATGGTGATGGTCATAGCCAGCTTGTCGCGGACAAACTCCCGGGCATTGGCCAGATAGAGCGCCCTGAAGGCTCCCATCAGCGGATCCTCCTTCCGGTGATCTTCAGGAACACGTCTTCCAGCGTGGCCTGGCGGATGGTGAGGGCGCCGAGCGCCAGCGACTGCCGTTCGGCGAGGTCGAAGAGTCCTGCCATGGTACGGGGTACGTCGGCGGAGTAGATGGTGAACCGGCCGTCCTCCGACGTGACGTCCGATACCGATGGGAGCTCGGCCAGCTCCGTCTCCCTCAGGCCCTCCACCGAGCCCACCTCGATGGCCGTCTCCTGGAAGTGCTGGCCGATCAGTTCACGCGGAGTATCCAGTTCGATGATACGCCCCCGGTCCATGATGGCCACCCTATCGCACAGCTCCTCCGCCTCCTCCATGTAGTGGGTGGTCAGGAGCACGGTCCTGCCCTGGCGGCGCAGGTCCTTGACGATCTCCCAGACGCTGCGGCGGGACTGGGGGTCGAGCCCGGTGGTAGGCTCGTCCAGGAACAGCATCTCGGGCTCGTTGACCAGCGCCAGGGCCAGGGAGAGCCGCTGCAGTTGGCCCCCGGACAGCTTGGCGCTGGCGGTGCCCTGCACCTCGCGCAGTCCCACCAGGTCGAGCAAAGCGTCGGGGTCCAGAGAGTGCTGGTAGAAGGAAGCGAACAGCTCCACTATCTCCCGTACAGTGAGCTTGGGGTAGAGGCCGGTGGTTTGGAGCTGTATCCCCAGGCGCTGGCGAAACTCGGGGCGGTTGGCGCCGAAGGGCTCGCCCAAGATGACGACTTGGCCCGAATCCGGCTGTCGCAGCCCCTCGATGCACTCGACGGTGGTGGTCTTGCCGGCGCCGTTGGGACCCAGGATGCCGAAGACTTCGCCTGAGCGGATCGAGAACGACACCCCGTCCACGGCCTGTAGGTCGCCATACCGCTTGCGAAGGTTGGTCACTTCCAGGGCAATCTGGTTCACGTTGGCACCTCGCGGTGGGAGGTGGGTCAGGGCGGGAGACGACGGCTCAGAATAGCGGAGCCTCGTCCATCGGACAAGAGGGTGCCGGACGCCGACTCCCCCTCTTCCTGGAGTGACAACCCTGACCTACAGTGGCACGGGCCATGAGCTCCCCCCGGTGCCAACGATTCCTTGTCGGCGCAGCTTACTTGCTCATGGCCTTTCCCAGTTGTGACCTAACTCAACGCCCAGCCCTTCCTCGGTACGACACACTCGCCAGACGTCGCCGTTCCCCGATGGAATAGACGGACCTTGTATGGGCAGCCCCACCGGCAGAGGGAAAGCAGCGCCATTCTTGTGCAGGTCTATCGCCTCACTGGCGAAACTGGCGCCCTCTATCTCCGGTGGCCAATTGAGCAAGCGACCATTGCTCCGGTAACCCCAGTGCCGGCGAGCTGCCTCCAGACAGTCGAGCCATAGCGCCAGGAAACCCTGGCGCTCATGGCCCGGTTCATCGTGGGCATAGGAGTACCAGAACGACGCGGACCAACGGGTAATAACGAACTCAGGCACCGGCACGCCCAGGTAGGTAGATAGATAGCGGCACCACACCTGCTCGACGAACTCGTAGGCGCTGATGCCGCGGTCAGGCGAAAAGACCGGCCAGGAGTACAGCCCGTGGCGCCTCTCCATAGCTAGTGCCTGGCGGATGACGCCCTGGGCTGCTTCCAAGGACTTGGCCATCTCCTCAGCGCTGGGCAACTGGTCGTGGTCCTGCCAGGCGACGTAGCGGAAGAAGAGCTCGTTCAATCTCGACCAGAGGGCACCTGCGTCCCGCATGACCTCCAGTTGGTTGCGCAGCTTCAGGTACTGCGCCGGTGGCATGGCATCGCGCCCGTCGGCTAGCTGCTGCAGCGCCGCCTCTGCCTCACGGCACGCTTCCAGAGGCGAAGAGGCCACTTCCCGGATGAAGTCCTCATCGGGATGGAAGAACTTGTCGGTGAGCCAGCGCTTCTCCGGTTCCCACTTACTGGGGGCGCGCGCCCACAGATTCTCCAGAGAGTGCTCCAAGGCGGCGATCATGTTGTGGTAGTTGACTACCGTCACGCCCTTGACGAAGAAGACACGCTCGCTGGCCAGCTCGGTGTGTTTTAGGGCAGCCGTCACCGCTGGTGCTGCTTCGGCGCCGTAGTGCATCAGGCCCCATTGCTGCCAGGCCTGGTCCAGATCGTAGTTAGGGTCCCAAGAGAGTTTCCCGAATACATAGGCATTGAATTCGTTGAAATGGGTGAATATCTCCTCTGGCTCCATCTCCGGGAAGGGGAAATCCACCCGCGCTACGGTGCCCACGACTCCTTTCTCGACAGCGTGGCGCAACCGCTTCTGGAAATCGTCGGGAGTCAGCACTGGGATGAAGGTGCGCCCCGACCACTCGCGGTCCAGGCTGAACTCCACCAGGTGGGGGTTGGCGAAAGCTCCGATGAGTGGCTCGTCCACGATTTCGGTGCCGTAGAAATCCTGGGGACAGTACTTAGACATCAGGTACACGTCCCCAGGCAGGTGGGAGAAGGCCTCGCGGATGATGTCCAACTCCGGGTGGGAATCCAGGTCCTTGATAAACGCTGCTTGAAAGGTGCGCGCCACGAGCGTCTTGCCGTAGTCGCGGCAGGCGCGATAGACCGGTGTCAGCACTGCGAGCAATCTGTCGCTGCGGCTCATGTGGCGGCAGTGGTCGCACTGACAGCCGGCATCGGTGATGAGGCTAAAGTGTCCTGACTCAGTCACTGAGAGCACCACCCCCGCCAAGTGGGGTGCGCCCTCGAACAGCTCGGCGTAACGGTCATAGATGAAGCGCTGTACCAGGGGATGGGAGGTGCACAGGTCGTAGTCTACTCCCTTCGTCTCCGGGAAGAGGGCGAAGAACTCCGGTGGCACGTACAGCTCGTGACTCCACACATACAGGTCGAGTAAGAGGTCACGTGCGGAGCGAGCTGTTTCCTCCAGCAGCAGTAAGCTGTCATCGCTTGCCTCGACGGAGCGGGTAGCACGGAACTGTGGGTAATGTCGGTAGGCCAGAAGCCAATCCGGGTCGAAGCCATCGCCTGGCCGGCCATTGAGCTCTATGGAATTGACACCATAGTTTGGCGCCAGTGCCATGATGCGGCGCACGCGATCCAGCCCGTCCCAGAGAGTGCGACGATCGTCCCAAGGCCGGCGGTGCAAGCGCGAGATCGCGATGGACCAACGGCGCACCGGGAAGAAGGGGTTGCTGGTGCCGGCGCTCGCCTCTGGCCAGCCCCTGGCCAAGCCGATGCGCTCACAGAGGTCGTGTATGGCGTAGAGCGCTCCGCGGTCATCAGCACCGCAGATCAGAGCTGTAGGTTCTCCATCACTATCCCGGCCGAGGCGCCACGCGAAGCCCTCCGGCCTCAGGCCCATGGCCAGGCTCTCAACCTCTCTTGCCATTGTGTCGCCGCGCGTGATCAGGATGCCGGAGCTCTCTGTACCTGGGTGCGGCCTCTCACAAGGCACGCCAAGATCCTCGAGAAGGGAATGCAGCCTCAGGGCGGCCTTCCTTACCGCTGGGTGCAGCCGTGGGTCAACAGCCAGGTTCAGCATAAGCTCTCCTTTAGCCACCGTACGACTCGTGAATCTCGATCGTCGGAGGGAAGGTCAACTCTGAGGTTCTGCGGGCTGCCTACAGCAGCGTAGAACTGTTTCGGCCAAACCACGTCTGCTTTGTCGTGCAGAAGCCACAGAGCTCTAGGTGCTATGGCGGCACACACATCGGGTACGTCGTAGTACCGCAACGCTCCCGGCAGCAAGTGTGAATCCGAGCGCCTGTCGGGTTCCTCCACCAGTGCCAAGAGTGACGGCTCGAATCCGGCGGCAGCGACGGCACGGAAGCGTTCATCCAAGGCGCCGGCCATCAGGGCTACGAGCCCGGCCTTAACGCCCTCACCATGGAGCGCCAAGCGCGCACAGTCAATCTCGGCCATGCCTGCCAACCAGTCGGCCGCCCGCATCAGGTCGACTACCGCCATGCCTACTTCGGTTCTGCCAAAGGTGAGCGCCATATGGCCGGGTCCCAGGCGCACGCCTATTGCCACTAGGCCTAATCCTGTCCGCAGAAGTGCCGTCGCCAGCCCGGCGCGGGGCAGGTTCCATTCATCGTTGCAGTGCAGAACGACGGGACAGGGGCGCTCTGCACACTTGGGCAGGCTGAGGGTGAGGAGCACGTCAAAGCCCGGCTCCGGCTGGAAGTGGTAGCTGATGGTACGGTCCAACCCCGTCTCGCTCTCGCCAACGACGGTGGCCGGTGGAAAGCACGTCGGCCTATGCAATAGCAGACTCCTGGCCAATCCGCTACGCACCTCCGCCTTGTATGCTGTTGGCGATGACAGACCACGAAAGCGGCGCTCTGTACAGGCACGCGCTTGAGCATGGGCATGGATGAGATTGAGGCTGAAGGCCGTTTCACCTCCGAGGCTGGCGACATCGCCGCCTGGCAAGCAGAAGAGATCGTCCGGACGTTCCAGGTGTATCTCTGTCTCCTCATCATCGGCATCCACGCCCAGCCAGTAGTTGGCCCAGCGATACATGGCCTGGCGCATGGGCAGGGTGTAGCCGTGATCGGAGTCCGTCAAAACCAGGGCTAGGCGCTCCTCGGCATCATATAGCCGATACACGTGACGCACTTCCTCGTAGACAGCCTGCATAGACTCGTGGGGAAAGGCGGGATCATGTAGCGCACCGATGATGAGCTGTGGCTTTGGCGCAAAGCAGCAAGCTAAGGCGGTGTTGTTTGGGCCGTAGGGCTGAACGCAGCCTGGGAATACCGACTCCGGGTGAAGCTGACTGGGGCCAAACTGGCGGTGGCTTTCCATCACGTAACACACAGGCACTGAGACAGCCAGGCGCTCATCCACCGCCGCCAGGTACACCGTCTGCGTGCCGCCACCGGATGTGCCGGTGACGCAGAGGCGCTGAGCATCTACCTCTGGGCGGCTGACCAGATAGTCCAGCGCCCGCACTGCATCCCATAGGTAGTGCTGGCCCAAGTGCATGCCGGTGAGGATACCCTGCGTGCCCTGGATGAAATGATTGTTGCCGGAGCGGGGGTCGAAGTAGCTGCCGCGCTCTAGTTGGCCATAAGGATCGAAGGTGAGCACGACGTAGCCTTTACGGGCCAAAGCGATGCAGTGACCCTGTACTTCAGGGCCGCCGCCATAGTAGGTAGCCTTACCCTGAGGGTAATGGCCCAGGGGCCGGAGCACGGCAGGAAAGGGGGGCTTCCCGCCGGTGGGCACGTAGACGAGGGCAGTGACGTAGAAGCGTGGCCGGCTCTCGAATATCACCTTCTCAATGCGGTAGCCGTCGCGCTCCAGCATGCCCACCAGGCGCGGGTCGAGTGACGTGCGCTCCGGCATTCCACCCAATACCTCCCACAGATTGCGGCGAACCTTATCGCGGTATTCCTCGAAATCGGTCGTGGTGCGCAACTGCCGCCGCACTTGGCTGTCCGCGGTCGCTTGGCGCTGGCCCAACATCTCCAATGATTGCACCAGCGGCTGTAAGTGCGGTGAGACTGGCAGCCGCTCGCCCCAACGTCCTACCCAGTCCCCTCTCATTGCGCCCCTCGCTTGTCTATCGACGCTGCAGGAACAGCCGCCAGGATCATGCTCTCCCTGCAGGCAGCCACCGCACCAGCCACCCGGCAAGCAGGTCATCGCGAGCGTTCTGATCGGCCTGGTAGAGCTCGAAACGCTCCCCGGCGCCCAAGCTCTCGTACACTTCCTTGGTGGTGCGATACCGATCCTGCGCCCCAAGGGCTGGCCGATTGAGGCTGTTTACCCCGCCGGCCAGCAGCAGTGGTCGCGGCGCGACCAGCGCTGCCACCTGCGGTAAGTCGGCCAGAGCGAGGATACCGGGCAGGAAAGTGCTGAATGGTATCTCGGTTGAGAACACTCCAGGCTCATCGGGCACGTAGCTGACTAGCGCCCCCCAGATGGCCACCGCAGCGACTTCCTCATCCAAGGCAGCCAGGTATAGGGCTTCCAGCCCTGCCACGCCGTCGCTCACCACTGCCACGTGCCCTTGGCTGACGCCAGGTCGGGAGCGAAGCAGCTTCAGAGACTGCATGGCGTCCCATACCCGGCAGGCGAACAACGGCCGCCCAAGCAGTTGCAGGCGGGAGAAAGAGGTGTACTCGTCGCTGCCCCGGCTCTCGTCGGCCGGCCAATGTGTCTCGCCGCGGCCGCGCAGATCCGGCGCCAGCACCGTCCAGCCGCGTCGCATCAGCTCTGTCACCACCGGGTCTGTCAGTGCCTGCTCCTTGTGGCTTGGTGAGAGGTAGAGAGCCGCAGAGCCTACGTGGCCGCCGGCGCCGGGCTCCAACAAGAGTGCCGGTACGGCGATGCCCGGCTCGCTGAGATAGACGATCCTGGTCGCTGCGCCGTCTGTAACTACCCGCCCTTCCTCTCCAGCTGTGACGACCGGCGCCGGGGCCGCTGGGAAGCCACCGAGTATTCCCTCGCGGATGACCCTACGGAGAACCTCAGAAGACATCTGCGGCCGAGTGATGGCCAGGGCGAAACGGCGATTGAGCGCCGAGGCCGTGGTTGTGCCCTCCGGCAGGCCATCGGGCAGGCACCAAAGCCGCCGCGACGCCTCCGGTTCCGGCGTTATCTCGCCCTCATCGACGGCCCCGCCATCACCAACGCCGGCCAGGTGATGCAGGAACCAGCCGTACATGGCCTCACGCATGGGCTGGCTGTAGCCGTGCTCGTCGTCCACCTCGAGATAGCGGGCGTTCTCTGCGCAGCCGAGCAGCTGCCAGTAGGCGGAAGCACGGGCAAAGCACTCTCTGGCACCGCCTGGCGGGAAAGAACGATCGCGCCGGGCGGTGACATGCAGCAACGGGTTGGGGGCGAAAGTGGCTAGCAGCTCAGGAACATCTGCATACCGGTAGATGTTGGGGATGAAGTTGCAGAGGCAGTGACTCACGTCTGTGCTAAACAGCGAATGCCAGGTCACCGGAAAGCAGACGGCCGCGGCAGCCGCCAAGCGGTCATCGGTGGCCACAAGCAGAGTCGTCTGCAGCCCGCCACCGGAGCAGCCTGTGACGCCCAGTCGGCTGGGATCCACCTCCGGTCGCGTGCAGAGGTAGTCGAGGGCGCGCTGGTTATCCCAGGTCTCCAGGCCGGCGATGCTGGCACCGGTCAGCGCCAGGGCTTGCTCGTAGCGATGTCCGGTCGCCGCCCGCTCTCCGAAACCCCAGCCGTCTGGGGCTAGGGATACGAAGCCATGCCTGGCAAGCCAGATACAGCGCTTCTGCACAGGTTCGGCTGCTTTGCCGAACCCCCAATGGCCATGTGGGTGCAATATGGCCGGAGCAGGTGCTGCCAGCGCGTTCGGCAAGTAGAGGTTGGCAGTTACCGGCACGTCCGGCTGGCTGTAGAAGAGCACTTTCTCAATACAGTAGTCATCGCGCTCTAGTACACCAGTAGTGCGCGCGGCCAGCTCACACGACTGGTAGAGATGAAACCCCAGCACCTCCTGTACGCGCTGCCGTAGATTGTGGCGGTACTCCAGCCAGGCATCGGCGTCCGGAAACCGGTCTATCGGGAAAGGCGGCCTCTCCGCCAGCCGCATGGTGAAGCGGTGCAGCATGTCTGGTGTCAGGTCGGCCAGCACAGAACTTGCCTTCTCTCGCTCAACGTTCAAACCGGGCACCCCAGCTAGGACACTGTTTCTAAGCCTGTGTAGTCCACTACCTCGAACTGCGCGGTCTCTAGCGAGCGCTGAGCTGCCTCAAGAACCGCCAGCAACCTCGCGTTCGAGCCCAGACCCGGATCAACCGGCTGTCGCCGCCGTAAGGCCGGCAACAGTAGCTTGAATAGACGCAAGTGGCAGGCGACATGACTAGGGTCCCCGGGCTGATACTCATAGGGCACAATGGGGATGTCCGAGGTTATGCCCAACTGGTCATGTAGCTCCTGCGTGTATTGGATAAGCACTTGGCGTTCGGGATCGTGCACCTGCTCGTAATCCTGATTGTTGTCTCGGCCCAAGAAGATGCCCTGTGGCAAAGCCGTACCCTCGGTGCCATAGAGGCTTATGGAGTAGTAGGGGAAAGCGTAGTAGCCGATGTAGCCCACATTGGTGAGGCTGCGGCCGATCATATTGGGCCGGCAGAACTCCAGTTCCAGCGAGACACAGTCGCTCGGGCGCAAGAGGCCGGGGTTCCTCTGTGCGACTATGCCCTCGACTTGCTGCGCCCACACCCTCTTGATAGGGCCTAGCAACCACACTAGGGTGTCAAGCGGGTGGATGGCGGACTCGCGGTGGAAGTTTATCGGCCTCTCGTTGGTGCTCCAGAAGCGGGGGCTATCGGGCATAAGCACGTAGCGGCAATCGTGCAGGTAGTCCTGCTGAGCGAAGAAAATGTCGCCCAGCAGCCCGTCGTCAACAAAGCGTTTGATGATCGGAAAAGGCCAATACTGCCTGACATTCATGCACACCATAACAGTAAGCTGGTGCTCGCGAGCCAATTCCAGGGCCTGACGAGCATCGTTGGTATTGCAGGTGACCGGCTTCTCGATGTAGACATGCTTGCCGGCTGCCAGCGCTGCAAGTGCGTTTTCAGAATGCTGGTCGCCAGGTGTGCCGAAGTACATCAGGTCCACAGTTCTGTCTTCTAGGAACTCGCGCCAGTTGCTGGTAGTGCGTGTAACCTCGTAGCGCCTAGCAGCCTGCTCCAGTTGGCCGGGCCTTACATCGGCCACGCCCACCACCTCGAACTGCTCCGGCACCAGGCGCAGCGCGTGCAGGAAGCCCATGCCCTGGCTGCCGACGCCGACTATGGCCACTCTCACCGGCCGCCCATTCGATAGATCGCGGCTGCTCACTCTTCCTGCTCCATCGTGTTGTTCTCGCTTGCTAGCGTCTTGTGAACGCTCAGGCTATCGCCCTTCTTCTCGCCCTCAACGATGTACCTGCCGGCGCGTAGGCCGAAAGCGGCATCGGCGAAGGGACAGGCGGGAAAGGCTCTTATCTCCCCAGACCAGTCCTGCAACAGCATCTCGTCTATGCCCTGGACGAACAGGGCGTGCGCCGCCAGGTAGCAAGGCATACGCCCCGGCACCTGCTTGACGTCCTCGCGGAACATGATCCAGGGCGGCTGCGAGAAGCGGAATATCTCCTGCAGACAGCGGTGCAGCGGTGAGTCCCAGATCTAGTACTCCTAGTAGTCCTGAGAGAAGAGACGGCTGAGCAAGAGCGTGCGCATGTCCCGCTGCTTGCCAGAGCTGTAGCGCAACTCGTCGTAGACCTTGCCTGCGAAAGGGTCAAAAAGGCCGGTTATGTCGCCGTTGCCCGATGGCAGCAGTACATAGCTGTCAATCTCACCCCAGCGCAGGCTCTGACGCACTGTGGCTCTCGTGGCCCCGTCCATATGAGAAGCCTCGTTGTCGTGGATATCGGTGTTATGAGGAGGCCTTGGCCCATGGGCCGCGTTCAGCCGCGCACGCCGGTGATGGAGAGGCCCTCAATGAAATAGCGCTGGGCCAGGAAGTAGATGGTTATCATCGGCGCCAGTTGGATAAGCGAGAGCGCCATCAACCACTCGTAGTGGGAGCCATAGACGGTGTCGACTTGGAGAGCGCGCAGCGCCAACACGAAGGTAAACTTCTCGCGGCTGCTCAGATATAGCAGCGGACCAAAGAAATCGTTCCAGCGATCAAAGGCGGTGAATATGCCCACAGCGACAAGGGGCGGCTTGATCAGAGGAAGGATGACTCTGGTGAGCGTGGTCAAATGGCCGGCGCCGTCTATGCGCGCTGCCTCGTCCAGCTCCAGCGGCAAGCTCATCATGAACTGGCGCAAGAAGAAGACGTAGTAAGCGCTGCCGAAGTAGGAGGGCACGATGAGCGGCTTGTACGTGTCCACCCAGCTCAGCTTGGCGAAGAGCACGTAGACCGGGATCATGGTGACGGCGCCGGGCAACATCATGCTGCTGAGAAGTACAAAGAAGAGGACGTTCCGCCCGCGGAATCGTACCCTGCCAAAGCCATAGGCAATGAGAGTGCATGAGGCGATGGCACCGATGACCGTCATGATGACGATGAAGAGCGAGTTGAAGGTGAACTTGGTGAAGGGATAGAGGTTCCAGGCCTCCACGTAATTCTGCCAGCGCACCGGGTCAGGGATCCATTTCACCGGGTAGATGGTCACCTGCCCGGCCGGCTTGAGGGAAGTGGAGATCATCCAAAACAGGGGGAGCAGGTAGACGATGCTGAGGCTTATGAGGACAGTGTATATGATCGCTCGCCCCAGAAGGTGGCGCAGCCGGTACCTACCGAAGATGCTTTCCCTCTTGCGCGCGTAGTGGACGTTGGTGCCCTTCATCCTAGCCCCGCTTGCCCAGGATCTCACCTTCGTAGTAGACCCAGGCGCTCGAGGAGCGAAACACCAATGCGGAGAACATGGCGATAATGAAGAACAGCACCCAAGCCATGGCCGATGCATATCCCATTTTGAAGTAACGGAAGCCGTTGTAGTACAGCCACAGCACCACGGTGGTCGAGGCGTAGTTGGGGCCGCCCCCCGTCATCACCAGGGGGCCGACAAAGGTCTGCAGCGAGCCAATGATGCCAGTGATGAGCATGAAGAAGATGGTCGGCGAGAGCATGGGCAGGGTGATGCGGCGGAAGCGCTGTGGTCGCGCTGCTCCGTCTAGCTCTGCGGCCTCGTAGAGCTCCTTCGGGATGGCCTGCAGGCCAGCCAGGTAAAGGATGACGCCACCGCCAACCCCCCACCAGCTCATCAACACCATCGAGGGTTTCACCCACTCCGAACTGGTCAGCCACCGTTGTGGCGGCAGGCCGAGGGCCTCAACGAAACTGTTCAATAGGCCATAGTTGTAGTCGAAAATGGTAATCCAGATAAGAAAGACAGCCACGCCCGCGACAACCGAAGGCAGGTAGAACGTAGTGCGGAAGATCTTGAGCCCGGCCACCTGCTCGTTGAGGAGCAAGGCGATCGCTAGGCCAAGTGGGATGCCGGTGGCTAGCCCGAAGAAGGCCAGAAAGCAGGTGTTGTAGAGGCTCTTCCACCAGATCTCGTTCTTGAGCAGCTCGACGTAATTGCCCAGGCCCACGAACTCGAACTTGTTGATCAGGTTGGTGTTAAAGAGGCTGAAAATGAAGGAAGCGATAAAGGGGCCGACGGTGAAGATAATGAAGCCGATCAACCAGGGTGAGATGAAGAGGTAGCCGGCGATGTCCTCCCGCGCTTGCCGGTTCCACTGCAACCTGGGGATGAGCAAGGGACGGGCGGTGTTGTCGGTGGATGCTGTCATCAAGAGTTGTCTCCCCACTGCTTGTTTGCCTGCTCGTGCAGAGGGGATGTGTGGCATCCCCCCTGCACGCCTCAGCAGGCCCTGTCCTACTCGGGTTGGGCCAAGATCTCCTCGATCTTCTTCTTGGCTTCGGCCACCGCTTGCTCCACCGGCATCTTGTTATCGGCGAAGGTTTGCTGCATGATGTTGCTGAAGGTATCCATCACCTCGCTGTAATGAGGCGGCTGGGGCGCTGGCTTGCCGCACTCGGCCATCTCCGCCGAGATGCGATCAGCGTGCTCTGGTGGCTGGCTGGGGTCCTTGGACGCACCGGCCGCAGACTTGCGGGCTCCGTCGGTGCCAAAAACCAGTGCAGCTATCGACATCGCCTCCGTGCTGCTCCAGAACTTGACAAGCTCCCAGGTCCACTGGGGCTCCTTGGTCGCCTTGAAAGCGTACACAGGATTGCTGGCAAGGGGAGTGCAGCGCCCCTTCGGCCCCTTGGGCAGGCGAGCGATGTCCCAAGCGTTGGCGTTTTCGGTGCCCCTCACTTTATCTCGCAGGTTGCCATATGCCCAGGATCCCTGCATCCACATACCGTAGAAACCGGTAGCGAACATAGTGTACGTGTCGGTCTGTTGTTGAGAGAGCATGGAAGGAGCCGGCGCTACCTTCTCCTTCCATATGAAATCATGCAGCACCTGCAACCCTGCGAGCGCCTCCGGGGAATCAGCGATGAACTGCGTGTAGTCTGGATTGAACCAGTCGCCCCCGTAGGCCCAGACTGCAGGAGCCATGTGCCACATATCGCCGTAGCTGGCCCAATTCTCCCATCCCCAGCGCACCACCCGGTCGTCAGCTTCCTTCTGTGTCTGCTTGGCTGCAAGGAGTACGTCCTCGTAGGTCCAGTCCTCACCAGGGTACTCCAGCCCTACCTCATCGAAGGCTGGCTTCCAGAAGTACACCGTCTCGGCGAAGACCCGGTGAGGGATGGCCCAGAGCTCGCCACCCTTGCCCGTATAGATGGCCAACGGCCCAGGGTAGAAGTCATCCTTTTCTTCCTGGCTCACGAGATCCCAGAAAGGTCTTAGGTCCAGGATGCCCCCGGTGGCCAGGAACTGCTGTACCCAAGAGAGACCACCGGCGAAACCAACGTCGGGTGGGTTGCCGGCGACCAATCGGGCGGTCATGCTGTCCAGGAAGGACTGATCATCGCCCATCCAGTATTCCATCTTGAGCGTTACGCTTGGATTGTTCTTCTCGAAGAGCGCTTTGAGCGTGTCACCATACCGTTGGTGCGAAGGTGAGCCGTACGCGGCGACTGTCAACGTAACCTGCCTGCTGCGGTCTAGGGCGGAGGGCTCGAGTGTGGCCGTAACCACGACCTCCTCCCTCACCACTACGGTCTCCTTCACCGTCTGTGGGGCAGCAGTAGCGCATGCCGAGAGCACCGCTGCACCGGTCAACGCCCCGGCTGCCCGCAAGAACGAACGTCTGCTGGATCTCCTCTGCATTACCATCTCTACCTCCTTTGCGCGAATAGAAGGCCCGATGCCGGGGTGCGATTCAGTGCGGGGCAGAGTAGTCCTGGGTTGAAACCAGGGCTGGAGGGTCTTTGGCCAACCGTCGGCCTGCCCCGACGCCTGGCTGCCAGCCCTATAGATCCGACTTCAGTCGAGAGTGGCTCTGGCCAAGCCGACACTCTGCCCCCGTTTTGAAGTGCAGGCCCTATGCTGCCAACAGTTGAGGATAGGAAGCATCTCGAGTAGCATGGCCATCATAGCTCATGTGAGGCTGCCTGAAGCCGGTGTCACCTGACAGAAACTTGCCATGATTTTGCCATTTTTCGCCGGCGCCGGCGGCAGCTGCTGGGAGCAAGGGATAGAATGATCACACCGGAGCAAGCTCGTGAGGCGCTCCTTCTCCTCTACATTCCCCAGGGCCTGGCTGATTGCGAGCTGGCTAGGCTCTTGCCGGAAACACGGGACACCGGTGACCCTCTGGCGAGGGCTCAGGCTGTGCGAGGCAAGCTCTTGGACGCCATTGCTGCCTTGCGCTCCAACCTGCGCAGCGGCCTGCCTGCCTCAGCGAGCCGTGCCTACGATTGCCTTAGGTTGCGCTATGTCTCCGGCTTCAGCGTCGAGGAGGTGGCCCGCCGGCTTTCTCTCAGTGAGCGCCAGGCATATCGCGATCTGCGCTTCGCCGAGGAACAACTGTGCTACTTGCTTCAGCCTGGCCCAGCTCCTCAACTAGACCAAGTCCCTACCGATAGCGAACGCCAGGCGGATGATGTACTGAGCGAGGAGATCCGCGCCCTGGCTCACAAGCCGGAGCCGGTGCATCTGGTGGAATTGGTGCGCTCGGCCATTGATACGGTGTCGCGCCTGGCGGAAAGGCAGGGCGTCTCCGTGCAGCTGATGGCTCCCCGCAAGAACATAATGGTCACCGCCACTCCCGCGGTACTGCGTGAAGTTCTGACGCAAGTGCTCAGTTGCTTATTGCAGAGCCAACCTGATGAAACCATCAACGTGGCCCTTGAGGGCGATGACAAAGTGGCCACGATCATCATACCGATGAGGCGCCCCGAAGAACTATCCAAGCGCGACCTACTGCAGTCGGCCCTCAGAGTGGCGGATGTTCAGGGCGTGGAGCACGAGCTGGCTGCGAGCGCAGGCGGCTTGACACTGCGCTTGCGAGTGCCGTCAGCCAAGCGCCGGCGCGTGGCCATAGTAGAGGACAATCCGGGAGCTTGCGCTCTCTACGAGCGCTACCTGGCCAACAGCGAGTGGGAGCCCGTGACCGTGCCCCACCCGCGCCTGGCCGTGGACATCACCGCCTCCAGGCAAGTGGAGGCCGTCATACTGGACATCATGATGGCGGAGGCGGACGGTTGGGACGTCCTGCAGGCGCTGAAGCTGAACCCCCGTACCAGCGCCGTGCCGGTCATAGTCTGCTCCGTGGTGAACGACCCTGAACTTGGGATGGCCTTAGGTGCAGCCGCTTACTTGACTAAGCCAATCTCCCGCCGCGATCTGCTCAAGAGCCTGCGACAACTGGCTCAGCAACGTACGCCGGCCGTAGGTGATGTAAACACGCCCGGATCAGTGCAAGAAGCTCCTCCTCGCTGAACCCCATCAAGGAGGTGACAGCGAACGTTCGCGCCCCGCTGGACGTTTCCCCCATATCTGGCTGCAGGGCCGTCACAGCGATAATAGCTACTTCCTGGCTCGCCCTCTGCCGCAATACTGTCGCCAGCTCTCTGCCCTCCAGACCCGGTAAGGCAATGTCAAGTAGCACCAGATCGGGAGAGAATTCCTCCGCCAGGCGCAGGGCAGACCTTCCATCATGTGCTGTTGCCACCTGGAAGCGGCCTTCTTGCGCTTCCAGAATGCGCTGTATCAGATGGGCGAAGGGCACGTCATCGTCGACCACCAGTATTCTCCTTGCTCTAGGGAAGGCAGAGATGGCCGATAGCAGGACTTCTGCGCCCACCGGTTTCACCAACCAGTCGTCAAAGAGCTCCGTCTCCGATCGAGATCTCCCCAGCGGCAGCGCGCATTGCACCACGGGCACTGGCTCTTCCAGGATGAGAGGGGGAACGGGCGAGCCCAGGTCCTCCATCTCTAGTGGCCGGTTCAAGATCAGAGCCTGTGGGTGCTCCTGGCGCACCAGCTTGCGTGCTTCGCGGAGGTCAGGAGCGCTAAGGAACTGCACCCCTTCGATTCGCCGCGAGAGAAGTGTGACTGCCCGACCGTTGTCTACAACCACTACGGTCGGGGGGTCTGTCTGGGTGCTGCTCAATGGCAGCAACGGCGGAGGGGGTAACATCGCCACCTGTTTCTCGGCCCGGGGCAGGCTGAAACTGAAAGTGCTACCCTTGCCCACCTCGCTTTCTGCCCAGATACGCCCGCCATGCATGGCTACAAAGCGCTTGGCGATGGCCAGCCCTAACCCCTTGCCGGCACTGCCGAGGCTGTTGCCGGCGGCTCCTTGC
>JABLXR010000025.1 GCA_013178015.1 Anaerolineae bacterium | reverse complement strand
TAGCGCCGCAATATGCGCCAGTATTCGCGTAGTTCCATCGTCACCTACTCAAGCAAAGACGCCACAGAGGCACGGGACACAGAGATAGGAAACAGGCCACAGGTTACAGGGAATCAGGACGTATGCCAAGCTGACTCCCAGGAGGCAGAATCTACTTCCTAGACCCTTCTCCGTGCCTCTGTGCCTCTGTAGCGGCCCTCTCCACGAACTGGCACAATCGCTGCTGGAAGATGGCCTTGTCGAAGCGAAGGGCACTGCGGCGCAGGACCTCCGGATCGAAAGCGGTCTGGTCCAATCGGCGCAAGGCCGCCGACAGTGATTCCACCGACTGCTCCGAGAACAGGATGCCCGTCTCCCCGTCCACGATAGTCTCTAGTGAGCCACCCCCGGCGTAGGCTACGACCGGTCGGCCGGCGGCCTGGGCCTCGACGGGGGCGATGCCGAAGTCCTCTAGCCCGGGCCACACCAGGGCTCGACATCCCTGCACCAGCTTGGTCACCTCTTCGTCGGGCAGCCAGCCAAGGAACTCCACGGTGGGACCGGCCAGGGCCTCCAACTGAGGGCGGGCGCGGCCCTCGCCCACCACCTTGAGGGGCAGCCCAAGCTCGCTGCAGGCACGCACGGCCAAGTCCATTCGGCGATAGGGCACCAGCCGCCCCACCACCAGCAGGTAATCGTCCATGTGAGAGCCGGGTCGGAAGCGGTCTGTGTCCACGGGAGGGTAGATGATGGGTGCCTCTCGCCCATAGATAGCCCGGATGCGCCGCTGGACCTCTCCGGCGATGGCGATGAAGTGGCTGACCCGTCGGGCCCCCTGAAGATCCCACTGGCGCAGAAGGGGGATCAGTGCCCTCACCCCCACCCTCTGCCACTTGGCCATGCCCTCGCGGGTTAGGTAGTCCTGGAAGCCCCAGAGGAACCGAGGAGGGGTCAGGCAGTAGGCGATGTGAGGCGCGGACCGACACCGGGCTCCGGTGGCGAATCCGCTGCTGATGCTGACGACGGCGTCGAATCCCTCCAGGTGAAGGGTATCGAATGCTAGGGGATAGAGGGGCAAGTACAGCCGGCTGCGGCGGCTGACCGCTGGCAGGCGGTTCATCCAGGTGGGCCGGATGTCCCAGCTCCGGAAGTGGGGAGGCAATGCCCCGGGGTCGTAGATGCTGGTGTAGAGGGGGGCCTCGGGCCAGATCTCGTGCACCGCTTCTAGGACCCGCTCAGCGCCGCCATACTGGTTGAGCCAGGAACAGACGAGGGCCAAGCGCAACTGCTGCCTCCGTGGGCGCGAGTATAGCAGGGAAGGAGGGAAGGAGGGAAGGAGGGGAGGAGACAGGAGGAAAGGAGGGAAGGAGACAGGAGGGGGAGGAGTGAAGGAGACAGGAGGGAATGATTGGAGGCGGCTAAGGGAAGGTGCTCGCTGGCAGGGAGAGGACGGGGCGGTCATTCGGCGGGGTGGTTGGCGGTACCCCCTTCGCTGGAGCACAGTTCTAGCCTGCCCTTGCTTGGCCTCGCAGCAGCCAGCCACCTGACGATAGAGCGGCTGCCCCCGCGGCCACCGCCCGGCTCCTCCCCTTCCGTCTCCTCTACTCCTCGCCTCCTGTCTCCTGTCTCCTTCACTCCTTTCCTCCTGTCTCCTTTCCTCCTTCCCTCCTTTCCTCCTGTCTCCTCCCCTTGCCCGACTTGTGGGGGGTGCTATACTAGCCTGGCCCCGGCGAAAGGATAGCTCTGTCGTGTACCTGTCCTACTTCCTTAGTGCAATCTACCTGCTGGCGGCCCTGCTGCTGGCGACCTACGGCTTCAATTCGCTGGTGCTGACCGCCCTCTTCCTCCGCCATCGGCGTGGGTCTAGGGCCGAGGAGCCTCGATGGTGGCCCTCGGTGACGGTGCAGCTTCCGGTCTACAACGAGCGCTGGGTGGTGCGACGTCTGTTGGAGGCAGTGAGCCGGCTGGACTACCCTCGCGATCGGCTCCAGATCCAGGTTCTGGACGACAGCGATGATTACACCCACGCCATGGTAGATTCGATGGCGGCGCGGCTTCGGCGGCGCGGGCTGGACGTAACGGTGCTGCATCGCACCGAGCGCTCCGGCTACAAGGCCGGAGCGCTGGCGAACGGCCTGGCGTCGGCCCGAGGCGAGTTCATCGCCATCTTCGATGCCGACTTCGTCCCGCCTACCAACTGGCTTCGACGCGTGGTGCCTTACCTGGCGGCCGACAGGGGGCTGGGGTTCGTGCAGACGCGCTGGGGGCACATCAACGAGGGCTACTCTGTGCCGACGCGGGCCCAGGCTCTGGCGCTGGACGGTCACTTCGTGGTGGAGCAGCCGGCCCGTCAGCGAAGCGGCTTGCTCATGAACTTCAACGGGTCGGCGGGGATATGGCGGCGCCGCTGCATCGAAGGGGCAGGCGGCTGGAGCGCGCGCACCCTCTGCGAAGACCTGGACTTGAGCTACCGGGCCCAGCTGGCGGGATGGCGCGGGCTGTACTTGCCCGAGGTGGTGGTGCCGGCAGAGGTGCCGCCCACGGTCTCGGCCTTCAAGAGCCAGCAGCGACGCTGGGCCACTGGCAGCGTCCAGTGCCTGCGCTACCTGGCCGGGCCCGTGCTACGTTCCCGCCTATCGTTGGGCCAGAAGGTGGAGAGCCTGATACACATGGGCGGGTACCTGGGCCACCCGCTGATGCTGGTGCTGCTCCTGGTGTCTCTGCCACTGCTGCTGCTGGATGGCGGCTTGCGCTTCCACCTGACCTTCTTGGGCCTGGCCAGTCTGGGCCCTCCCACTCTCTACATCCTGTCGCAAGCCATGCAGGGAGGCGCAGGATGGCGCCGGTTGGCGTATTTGCCCGTTCTGGTGCTGCTGGGGACGGGACTGGCCGTGAGCAGCACGCGCGCCGTGATCCGCGCTCTGCGGTCGGACGGGGGTGCCTTCGAGCGCACCCCCAAGTACAGCCTGGTGGGAAGGAGGGGCGACTGGCGGGGGCGACACTACGTGGTGGGGGCCGATAGCTGGACGCTAGGGGAACTAGGGATGGCGGCCTACGCGCTGGTGGCGATCGCCGTGGCGGCGAGCCGGGGCAGCGTCTACGCCATTCCCTTCCTGGCGCTGTACGCGGCGGGCTTCCTCTATGTGGCGGCAAGCAGCCTGAGCGAGGCGCGGGCGGAGCGAGCGGGAGCGCGTCGGGCCGCGCTCAACTCCCAGCCGAGTCGGCCGTGGGTGGGCTGATTCCGTCCGGCCTGGGCTCGTCGACCGACGGGCTCGACTCGGAAAGGGGCAGGGGCTCGGGCTGGGCTGGCTCTCCCTTGCGCATGAGCACGTGTCCCCGAACGATGCCTCCCTCGTCGAGCAGCAGGTCCACCACGTCTACGTCTCCCACGACACGGCCGCCATCCAGGATCTCAACCTTATCCGCTAGGATGTTACCCTCCACCGTGCCCATGACCGAGACGTTGCGCGCCCTAACGTCGGCCTTGACCACGGCCCTCTCGCTGACGATGACGTTGCCGGAGCACTCGACGGAACCGCCCTCGATCAGGCCGCCGATGTGGAGGTTCCCATCGCACTTGAGCTCACCCCTGAGAGTGGTGTTCTCGGGGATGTTCGTGTCTATGAGCTGAGCCGGGTCGAAGACGGCCTTTCTGAACACGAGCGCACCTCGGGGCGGAGATTGGATGCTGGTAAGGGCACTATAGAGCTCCGGGCGTCTCCTGTCAACCGAGCACGTGACCGCCGGGGGCTGACGGTACGGATCCCGATGTGCACCGCTGCTCAGGTCCTGCGCTGCGCTCAGATTGCGAAAAGAGGCCCGAATGCACTGTAGGTGCGCCTCCGCTCGATGGGTGCGCGTGCGCGCCTTGCCTCCCGGTGCCTGCTGCGCTCGGGCCCTTTCCCGCCGGTGCGGGAGGAGAGGTTTGGCGGATGCTGATAGGCACATCCGAGAAGGGACGTCCGACGGCATCAAACAGCTTCTCCTGCGGTGGGACGATCGAGCGCTGGGCCTGCCTTTCGTTCGTCCGACTCTCGGAGACCTGCTGCAGAAGACCACCCTGTTCCAGGTGCACCTGAGGAAGGCCCTGCGCCTGCGGCGTGACGGATGGGGCGCTTCGGGTTACGATCGCGACGTACGAGCGGGAGCGATCTCCCGCTGTTGAGCTCTCCGAAGGAGGCGCAAGATGCAGCCCACCGACGTGGCAGCCATGATGGAGCGCCTGACCCAGATGGTGCAACCCTGGCACGAGGGGGTCACCAACCCAGCGGCGGCGCAGGAGGCAGTGCTGAACCGGCTCCTGCAGGGCTACGCCCGGACGGGCTACGGACGGGAACGCGGCGCTTCCTCCGTCGAGTCCATCGAGGAATACCGGCGGCGTTTCCCGGTAATGACCTACGAGTCCTACGAGCCTCTCATCCGGCGGGTGATGGGGGGCGAGACGGAGCTTCTCCTTTACGAGGAGCCCATTGGGTGGGCCATCACTCGGGGGAGCACCAAGGGCATCTCCAAGTTCATCCCCATGACGCCCACCGACCTCAGGGTGCGGGTGAGCGCCGCCCGGGCGGTGGTGAACTACGCCCTGCAGACGAAGCGCTTCGAGGTGTTCCGCGGGGTCAACCTGAATCTCAACTTCCCCTCCGTGGTGGGCACCATACGGGTGGGGGAGCGGGAGGTGGAGTACGGCTACAGCTCCGGCATCTACGTCAAGCATGTCTCGGCGCAGACGCCCGTGCGCTCCCTCCCGACCCAGGAGGAGATAGATGCGCTGGGCGGTGGCAAGACCATCGCTGACTGGGACCGCCGCTTCGAGCTGGCCTATGAACGCTGCCGGCAGGAAGACGTCAAGCTAGTGGGAGGCGTGGCCCCGACGGCGGTGGACTTCGGACGATACCTCCGCCGGGAGCATGGAGTCTACCCCAAGGACCTGTGGCAAGTGCAGGTGATGACCCTGGGCAGCGTTCCGGGGATCAACACCCGATACAGGCCGGTGCTGCGGGCGCTATATGGCCCGGTGGACGTGTACGAGATCTACGGCGCCACCGAGGGGATGTTCGGCCAGCAACGGGACGAGAAACGCGCCTGGGTGCCCAACTACGACCTCTTCTTCCTGGAGGTGGAAACGCGAACGGGCGTCAAGATGCTGCACGAGATGCAGCCCGGCGAGACGGGAAGCCTGGTAGCATCTACCCCGATCCTGGCTCGCTACCGCATCGGCGACCTGATCCGCGCCTACGAACCGCCTTACTTCCGCTGCATCGGCCGCGACACCCCCTGGACGCCCCTGCGGCACTTGTGGGACGGGCTGGTGAACTGGGACTTCAACCGACTCTGATACGTGATGCGTGATTCGTGATTCGTGATGCGTGATACGTGACGCGTGAGCGGTGCCAACACTAGCTACCTATCACGCATCACGTATCACGTATCACGCATCACGTACCACGCATCACCGCCGCGTGAGCGCTCCCACCAGAATGGCGATTCCCACTCCTATTAGGATCAGAGGCCAGACGCTGCCCCAACCTATGACCGCCCCCGCCCCAACGAGGAAGAGGACGATCGCCAGCACCAGCCTCCCCGAAAGGGGACGGCGATACTCGGGCCTCAGATACCGGAACAGCACCTCCAGGCCCACGATCACCCCTGCCCCCATCAGAATGATGCCGAAGGTGCTTATCCCCTCCAACCCCGGGATCAGGCCGGCATTCTCGGCCAGAAGCACCAGCCCGGCGAAGATGAGCGCCAGAGCTAGAGTGAGGGTGCCAGGGCGGTCGCTGGCCCCCTTCTCCTCCTTTTCCTGGCGGTCTCGCCGCTCCTTCTCCTCTTTCTCCTGTTTCTCGCCGCGGGTGCGATACTCACTAGGTTCGCGAGGGGGGTAGTCATCGGACATCGCTAGTGCCCTCCTGGAGATGCGTCCAGCGTGAAAACGGCGGCCCTTGGGAGATGATGCGGGTGGACCTCTAGCGTGTCAAGGCGCCATGGGAAATGGCACGCGGATGACGCCTATGCGACGCAGCTTCCCACTGATCTTCTTCCTCTCCTTATCCCTCCGGTTGGCGCAGATTGGCTCTAGCTCAGCGTCATCCGCGTTCCATTCCTTGCGGTTTGCCTGGAATGTGGGGACTGGTGTGTACTAGCGCGGTCGTCGCAAGCAGGAGAGGCTGTGGACTACCGTGCCGTGGTGTTCGACTTTGACTACACGCTGGTGGACTCGTCCGAGGGGATTCTGGACTGCATCAGCTACGCGCTGGACCAGCTGGGCCTCCCTGCCGTGTCGGCGGAGCGGGCGTGCCGCACCATCGGCCTCTCCCTGCCCGAGATCTTCGTGGAGCTGGCCGGCACGGAGCAGGCCGCCCGCAGCGACGAGTTTGGGCGCCTCTTCGTGGACCGGGCCGATCGGGTGATGAACGAGATGACCCGCCTGTACCCCGAGGCGCGCGCTGCCATTGAGGAGTTGCTCGAGTGCGGCCTGAGGCTGGGCATCGTCTCCACTAAGTACCGCTATCGCATCGAGCGGTTCCTCGAATCGGAGGGGCTCAGGACCGCCTTCGCCGTGGTAGTGGGGCGGGAGGACGTGCCTGTGCCCAAGCCCGACCCCTACGGCCTTGTCGATGCCATCGCTCGATTGGGGGTCGTCCGGCAGCAGGCGCTGTACGTGGGCGACAGCGTGGTGGACGCCGAGACAGCCAGCAGGGCAGGGGTGGACTTCGTCGCCGTCCTCTCCGGCGCCACCGAGGCCGGGGAGTTTGGCCCCTATGCCCCAGTGGCCGTGCTCCCCTCCCTGGCCGAGCTGCCGGAGTTGCTTGGCTGCCCCGGATAGAATGGTGCGCTGATGACGCTGATACTACGCTGATTCCCGCCGATCCCGTGGTACTAGACCTGTGTGATCAGCGTAATGTCAGTGTCATCATCGTTCTATCGTGACGCCGGGCACGCGCACGATGAGGACCGGGTCGCCCGGCGCCGTGGACTCGAAGACGGCCGGCAGCCGCTGAGCCAGAAGGGCGCCGGCCTCGGGCCCGTAGGCCTGCCGCTCCAGCGGCCCCACGTAGACGTAAGCCACGCTGTAGCGATCCAGCACTGCCTTCGCTTCTTCCCATGAACGGGCGGTGTAGAGGCGCTCGACGTCTGCCTGACGTTCGCTGAAGCGGGAGGTACCCCGCCACTGCATCTCGTGGAAGTCCCAGCCCAGGATCGTAGGAAGGCCGGTGTTGGCGCTGACGCGGCCGAAGGCGGTGTACGATCCGCCAGGCGCCTCGGCGATGACGGACGTTCCCCGGACGTTGGCCTGTAGCCAGGCAATGGCTTCGTACTCCGCCGGCCGGTGCCGAGCCAGGTGGGCGGTGCCGTCCAGGGTGGGGCTCCCGGAGAACCCGTCGGCGCGCGTCCACAGGCTGAGGGGTGGGTAGACCAAAGCCATGAGCAGGAGAGCGAGCGCGGGAACGGCGAAGGTGAGCCGGGCCCAACCGCGCCACTGGTTCCAGAGGCAGTACGCGGCGTAGCTGCATCCTAGCGACAGCAGCACCCAGGCCTGATAGTAGAACTTGAAGACGGTGTTCATCCGTGTGCCGAAGTAATCCCGGAGGTAGACGAACTCGACCGCCCAAGTGAGCCCCAGGGCGAGAGCCATCATGGCCAGGCTCAGGGCGGCGGTAGGGGAGAGGGGACCCAAGGCTGCGGCTTGCTGGTCTTCCCCGGGTGAGTTGTCGCCTGGCCTCCGGATCAGGCGGGCGAGGGCAGCCGCCATGACGCCGCTGACCGCCAGGAGCATCCAGGGCGAGCCGAGCCTGGTGACCAGGGAGCGAGCAAGGACCTGGCCCCACGGTTCGTTCCCCACCAGCTGCCTCAACTGCTCCATGCCCCGGAGCTGGGACAGGACCTGGCGACCGGCGGGGAGCGCCAGCAGTCCCAGGCCGACGGCGAGCAGGAAGAGATACGGGGTGGCGAAGAGGGCAGCCCACCACAGACCAGCAGGGCGCAGCGCCGCCCGCCCGTGGTGCCACAGGTGCCAGCCGGCATACGCGGCGGCCACAAAGTAGAGCGGGCCCAACATCACCAGGTACTGGTGCAGGTGCGTGTGGCCCAGGAAGTTGGGGACAATCCCGGATGCCTGAGACTGGAACGACAGGTAGAAAGGCAGGTAGGCCAGCAGACCCCCGAGGCCCATGCCCACAGCCACCGCCACGGTGATCCGGCCGCGCCGGCCGGAATGGGGGAGACCGATCCAGGTGGCGGCGGCGAACAGTGCTAAGTAGATAGGCCAGTCCCAGGTGTTCAGGAAACCGAGGGCCCCCAGCGACACGGCGGCCATGCCCAGGAAAGCTTCATGGGCCCTCGGCACCGGCTCCCTCCGCAGGCGCAGCGTCCACTCTACGCACAGCGCTGCCGCCAGGGCGGCGAAGGGCAGGGCCAGGACGTGAGGATGCATGTCGCCGAGGAGGAAGCTGAAGAAGGGGAACTCGTCGATGACCTCTATAGGCTCCCCCAGGGGGGAGCGATCGTTGATCACCCTGGACGCACGCCACCACCAGAGGTAGCGATCCGGTAGCCAAGGCCCCGGCTGCGGTGCCTCCAGCAGGTCCTTGATGTCCAGCCAGCGCCAGAAGCTGGCCGGCAGCAACCCGCGGGAGTGGATCACCTCCAGGAAGCCTTCCAGGTTGCCCATCACCGTCAAGGCGACGCTGCCCAGCAGTCCAAACGAGACGGGCACCCTGCCTACAGGAGAGCGGCGATGGTGGTGGGCCACCATCCCCCGCACCACGGCAAAGGCGCCGGCCAAGGTGAGCGCGAACAGACTGGCAATGCCCAGGTTGAAGGCCACCGCTGGAGCCACGTCGGAGAGCCTAGCCAGGGCAGCCATCATGAGGTAGCCAAAGTAGTAGTAGCTGATGGCGTAGCCGGCAAGCCAAGGATCGTGAGGAGGGACCGACCCGTCACGGAGCAAGGCATTGAGGAAGGCAAACTCCATCGGCTTCTCGGTGCCCTCGATCTCGGGCATGTACGAGCGGGTCAGCACCGCCAGGACGAAGGCCCCCACGAACAGCGCCTCGGCGATGACCGCCGGCTGCACCTCCCCCGGCTGCGGGCGTAGCCGTCCGCCCATCGCCCATCCCAGAGCGAAGACGAGGGCCAGGCAGAAGGCGAAGGCAGTCGCTTCGACCCGCAGGAAGCCCAGGGCGGAGAGCAACCAGAGCCCGTATGAGGCGGCCAACAGGCCGAGGGGCCGGGCCAGGGCGAAGCTGGCGCCAGGCAGGTGGATGAAGAGGCGGCGGGCCAGGGGCAAGCCGGCCAGCCCCACCACCTCCAGCACCAGAAGCCAGCGCAAAGCGGCCAGGACGTCAGATAGGGGGAGCATGGATGGAGCCTACTCCTCTTCCGTACCGGGCACCAACCAGCTTCGTCGGCGATGGGCGTGCTGCGCCAGCGCCACTAGCGCGTCTGCCTCCTCGGGCGAGTCGCAGCTGGTGGAGAGGAAGAGGCCCTCCGGCTCCAGCTCGTTCAGGAGCACCGAGACCTCCCAGGGCTCGCAGAACAGGCACAGGCCCTTGCCCCGGGCCTGCACCCGCCGTAGCAGTGGCAGCCACCGGCTCATGGGCGGAGCGCCAGCACCGGGCACCCACTGGATGGCGGTGAGCCGGGGGAGGGCCAGCAGGGAATCCAGGTGACGGGCTGCGCCGGGCCCGTCCAGGTGGTACACCGTCCGGGGGACCAGGCGAGTCTGCTCCTCAACGAAGGGGAGGAAGAAGCGGTCGAACATCTCCCGTGAGATCATGATGGAGAAGTCGGTCTGCAAGTCCACGGCGGGGCGCTCCGACCACAGCCCCATCCAGAACACGTAGCCGCCCACGTGCTGATGGATGATGCCGTTGCAGGCCTGCCAGTACCGGTACCAGGCCTGGTTGATCCTGGGCAGGGCGGCGAGGACCTCGCCGGGGTGCTCGATCAGGTCCACGGCCAGACGCTCGGCGCCCCGCAGTCGGGCCAGGATCTCACCGGGACCGTTGAGGTCGGGGATGGAGACGTAAGCGTACCCGGGCGCCTCCCGCGCTCCGGCTTCCAGGAGACGACTCACCTTCATCCACCAGGGATTGGTGGGGTCGAAGCCCAGGGGGGGACAGTAATCCCAGTCGGCGATGATGGGCTCGGTCCAGGTTGTCTGACGGTTGAGGATGTGGAGGGGTGCCCCCAGGAAGGCGGCCAGGACGGCCACCATGCCCCCGGACACGGGCCGCAGGACGGGGAAGGCATCGCCGCCGTAGTAAGTGGCCGCCAGTACTCGCCGCTGGCGCTCCATCACCGTTTCGGGGTCGGTCCAGTAGGCGACCAGTTGCTCCGGGGCGACGTCCTCCTCCGGCAGGGCGGCCTTGGGCGCATGCACGGCGATGGGGACGCGGTCCACCACCTCGCCCTCCCACCAGGCCTCGTACCTCTGCTGGATGAGAGGCCAGTCCAGCTTGTCAGGCAGCTCCATTGGGTCCATCAGCGCCTCCTCCCCACCGCCTGGAGACCCTCACCGCTATCGCGGCGTTGGCTGCGGCGAATGCCGGCCCGAAGGGGTTTCTGTGCATAACTACATGTAAAGCTGTGGATAAGCGCAGAGCCTATCCACAGAGCTGTGCACCTACCCTGTGGACAAGCTTGGTCGCCGCAGATCACTGCGACGATTGTGCGGGTTGGAGACGACCTGTGCAAGCCGGGGCGGAGGCTCACCGCCGAGACCGCAGAGACCGCAGACAGGAGATAAGGAGAGCAAGGGAGAGGGGAACACAGGGGAGGGGCACAGGCGCAGACGGCAAGGAAACCAGGCCGGCAGCTCACGAAGCCTGGCGCTCGTCATCGAGCCGCGCTCTTCTGGGTCCTTCGTGTGTTGTTCTCCGCGGTCTCAGCGGCCTCTGCGGTGAGGTCCCAAGGCGTTACATGAAGCGCTCGAAGCGTTCCTTCTTCACCTTACAGATGGGGCACCGTTCGGGAGGCTCATCCCGGGCGCAGAGGTAGCCACACACCCGACAGCGCCACACGGGGTAAGCGAGCGACTCGATACCCCGGCGCTGGGCCTCCTCTCGTTCTCTCTGGCGGACCTCAGGGGGTGGCCGCCGCTCGGGAATGGAGCCAATGGTCTTCTCCCCCCGCACCACGGGCTCGGTCACGTACAGGCCGCAGTAGCAGGTATCGTAGTCGTTGAGGTCGGGGTCGCGGTAGTCGCACGGGCAGATGATGTCGCGATCCTCCTCCTCGATCCCCGAAGCCAGTCGGCAGGGGCAACTCTGATAGCCGTACCGCCTCTCGTTGACCAGCAGGCCGTGCACCAGCTCCTTGGTGAAGGCCACGTCCGGGTTGAGATAGTAGGCGGAGGCACCCTGCTCCCGAGTGAGCTTCTCGTAGAGCCGATCCACCTCTTCGGCGGTCACCTGGGTTGGCTCAGTCATCCTGGGCCAGCTCCCGGATGGCACGCTCGTCGAACCCCACTATGGCCCGCTCCTGGTTCACCACCAGGGTGGGGAAGGAGCGGGCTGGGTTCCAGCGGCTCACGTCCTCTATGACCTTGCGGCGGTCCTCGCCCTGCTGTAGGTCCACATCCACGTACCGGTAGGCAAGGCCCAACTCGTTCAGAAGGGCCTTAGTCCTCCGGCACCACACGCAGGTGCTGAGGGCATACATGAAGATGTCACCGACGTCCTTGCCTTCAACCTGGTTCACTTCCACAGCCATGCTTACTCACCTCCATTGTTGCAGCGACGGACAGTGTACCATCTGGGCGGTAGGGGCGCGAGCGGCGGACAAGGGGAGGGGGAGAGGGGGAGACGCGGAGACGGCCATCGTTTGGTCCGGCGGGGTCTGGCCCCTGCGACAGGCCGCTCTGTAGGGCGGCACCTGTCGCCGCCCTCCGGACTGGTCCGTCGCAGGGGCAGGGCCCCTCGTGTGGGCACGATCTATGGCGCTTGGGCCTGCTCTCCGCCCCTCATGTGCCCAGCGCCAGGGCTCCGGGAGCGCCCAGCAGCTGGTAGGCGCTCAGGGCCGAAGCCAGGGCCTGGCGGGCCGCGTCCGGAGACAGGGACTTCAGTTCCCCGTCCAGCGCGCGCTCCAGCCTGAGTGGCCGTGGCGCTACCATTCCCAGGATGTCGGGCACGTCTGCCACCAAGAGAAGCCCGGGCAAGTATAGAGGGTCTGCCTCCTCGGCGGCGAAGGGCAGGCACAGAGTGGCAGGAAGCGCCTCCAAGGTGGCCGAGGCGATCCGGCGATCCAGGGCCGCCGCCAAGAGCCCAGTCATCGAGGCGGCGAGCGATCCGCGTGCGACCAGGTGCACGCGACCGATGTCCTTTCGTCCCAGGAGGTAGCTGACGCTGCACATCGTGTCCCAGGCGCGCATGCCCACGAGGGGCCGGCCCAGGGCCAAGGCAGAGAGGAAGTCGTGGTCGCGGTCGGGCTTGGTCTCGCCCACGCCTCGGGGATCGAAGGCGTAGACGGCATGGCCCTGATCGAGCAGGGAGAGTGTTTCAGCCTCGGGCAGGGCATCCTTGCCCCCCTCTAGCAGATAGAGGTAGACATCGGGTGCTTCGCCTGAGTCAGGCCGCGCCAGAACTGCGGGCAGGACGATGTCGGGCTCGCTGCGGAACCAGAACCGCTCCAGTCGGTAACCCTTCCGCTGTTCCTCCGTCACCAGGCGCACGTCGAGGGGAACGTCGAGCGGTCGGCCTCCCAGGATCTGCCACAGGGCCTCGGCCAGCGACTGCTGCCGCTGCCGGACGCCCTGAGCGTCTTCCGGCTCGGGCGTTTCTGGCAGGCACTCGACGCGAGCGGCGAACAGGTCCGCCAGGCCGATGGCTCCTGCGGGAAGGCCGGCGGGGAAGACGCGCAGGTAGCTCTCGCCGGGTGCCTCCTCTTTGCCCTCGGCCTCCAGCGCCAAGTGGCTCGCCACCTGGGGCCGCCCCATCAGCCAACGGTCGAACCAGGCGTACATGGCGCGGCGCATTTCCTCGTTATAGGCGTGCTCGTCGTAGCTCTCGAAGGTGGCGAACCGGGAAGCGTCGTATAGGGCGTACACCTCGGCGATCCGGTCGGCGGCCAGGCGCGCCGAGAGGATGGGGAAGCCTCGGTCCAGGATGCCGTGGATGAGGAGCAGGGCCCTGGGCGCGATCATGGCAGTGATCTCGGTCAGGTCGGCGATGCCGACCAGGCCGGGGATGGTCTCGCAGGTGCAGAAGGCCTTCTCCATGTAGTCACTCACGATCTCCACCGAGCAAACGGGCACGGAGGCCTTGATTCGCTCGTCCAGAGCGGAGACGTACATGGTCTGGTTGCCGCCGCCAGAGCAGCCCGTGCAGCCGATGCGCTCCGGGTCCACGTCGTCGCGGGAGCAGAGGTAGTCTATGGCGCGGATGTTGTCCCACAGCTGGACGCCCTGGAGGGTCTGCCCGGCGGCGAACAGATACCAGGACCGTCGGTGGCCCATGGGCTCGCGGTCGTTGTAGCCCACCGCATCGACCGAGAGGACCACGTATCCGCGCCGCGCCAGCCCCACCATGCGCCGCTGCACTGGCTCCTGGTAGCGGCCCAGGGGCCAGTGACCGTGGGGGCAGAGGATGGCGGGAGCAGGCCCGGTGAGCCGGTCGGGGACGAAGACGCTGCCGGTGACGTAGAAGCCGGGCTGGCTCTCGAAGGCCACGTTCTCGATGCGGTAGCCCTCCCGCTGGTGGGTCGAGGTGATCTGAGCGTTGAGGGGAGTGCGCTCGGGGAAGCCGCCCAGGGAGTGGATCAGCTGGGCGCGGATCTGTTCGCGACGCACCTCCCAGGACCGCAGGCTGTAGATGGGCATCTGTCGGCGCAGCACGCGATCGGCAGCCCGGAACAGGTGCTGACGCATCATGTCGGGATACGGTTGTGGGAGTACGAGGCCCGCCCAGGACGGAGTGCTTTCGCTGTCGCTCATGGATCCTTCCCCCTTGTGAATGCGTCCGGCCTCGGTCAGGCGCCCAAGCCGGCCAGGACTTCGATCTTCAGGGCCTTGAGGCGCTTCATGACGTCGTTCTGTCCTCGGCCAAAGTAGTCGTGAAGGGTGCGGTATTCGGCGTAGAGGCGGTCGTAGACGGCATGGGCTCGCTCGTCGGGCCGGTAAGTGACATCCGCCAAGTAGGCCATGTGGGCTGCGGCCTCCTGGATGGTATCGTACCCCCCAGCCGCCTTGCCCGCGGCCACCGCGCCGTGCATGGCACTGCCCAACGCGCCCGCCTGCTGGCTGGCGGCCACCTTGAGTTCGCGCCCTAGGACGTCGGCATAGACCTGCATGAGCAGGCGATTGCGGCCGGGCAGCCCGCCACAGGTGACCACGTCGTTGATGGGCACCCCGCTGTTCTTGAAGGCGTCTATTATGACTCGGGTGCCGTAGGCGGTGGCTTCGATGAGTGCCAGGTAGATCTCCTCGGGGCGAGTGGCCAGGGTGGCCCCCAGTAGCACTCCGGTGAGGTCGGCGTCCACCAGGACGGAACGGTTGCCGTTCCACCAGTCCAGGGCCAGAAGCCCGCTCTGCCCGGCTCTGAGGGCGGACGCCTTCTCCTCCAGGTACTGGTGCAGGCTGAGTCCGCGGCGTCTGGCTTCGGCAGCGTACTCCTCGGGGACGGCGTTCTCCACGAACCAGGCGAAATGATCGCCGACGCAAGACTGGCCGGCCTCGAAGCCGAAGTATCCGGGGAGGATGCCGTCCTCCACCACGCCGCACATTCCCTCCACCTCGCGCATTTCAGTGCCGCACACCATGTGGCAGGTGGAGGTGCCCATGATCATGACGAGGCGATTGGGCTCGACCACGGTGGTGGCGGGGACGGAGACGTGGGCGTCCACGTTGCCCACGGCGACCGCGGTGCCCTGGCGCAGCCCGGTGAGTTCGGCGGCGTAGGGGGTGATGCCTCCGGCCCGGGCGCCCAGGGGATAGATATCGCGAGACATCTTCTCGTCCACGATGCGGCGCATTCTCGGGTTCAGGGCGGCGAAGTAGTCCTCGCTGGGGTAACCCTCGGCCTTGCTCCAGATGGCCTTGTAGCCGGCGGTGCAGGCATTGCGCTTCTCCTGGCCGGTAAGGAGCATGACGATCCAGTCGGCGCCCTCGATCAGCTTGTGGGCGGCATCGTAGACGTGAGGTGCCTCCTCCAGGATCTGGAGCGCCTTGGGGATGAACCACTCGGAGGAGATCTTACCGCCGTAGCGACGGAGGAAGGCCTCGCCTCGCTCCCGGGCCACCTTGTTGACCCGATCGGCCTCGGGCTGGGCGGCATGGTGCTTCCACAGCTTCACCCACGCGTGGGGCTCGCCTCGCCAGCGTTCGCGCAGGCACAGGGGAGTGCCGCGATCGTCTATCGGCATCATGGTACAGGCGGTGAAGTCAATGCCCACCCCGATGACGTCGTCGGCGCTGGCCCCGGCCTGTTCGAGGACGGCGGGCACCCCCCGACGCAGCGTTTCGACGTAGTCGGCCGGGTTCTGCAGGGCCCAGTCCGGCTCTAGGCGCTGGCCGGTAGTGGGGAGGGCCTCGTCAATGACGCCGTCGGCGTAGGGGTGAACGTGGGAGGCCACCTCCTCACCATCGCTCACCCGCACCAGGACAGTGCGGCCCGACTCAGTGCCGAAGTCCACTCCCACGGTGTACTTGTCGGTCATGTGTGCCTCCCGGCTCTAGAGCATCTCCACCATTGCCTTCACCACGCCGTCGCCTTCCTCGGCCACCAGCTCGAAGGCGCGGCCGGTCTCTTCCAGAGGGAAGCGGTGGGTTACCATGCTGCGCAGATCCACCATCCCTGCCTGGGCCAGGGCGATGGCGCGGGGGTAGGTGTGCTTCATGCGGCGCACCATCTTGATGGTGAGGCCCTTGCGCCGGGCAGTGCTGGCGGTCAGGGTGAACTCGTTCTCGGCGGGAATGCCGATGAGGAGCACCTTCCCGCCGTTCCGGGCCAGCCGGATGGCCTGCTCGGGGCCCTCGGCCGAGCCGGCGGCCTCGATAACGAGGTCGGCGCCTCGTCCCTCGGTGACCTGGGCCAGACGGACCACCGGATCCTCTCGGTCCACATTGACGACGGTGCCGGCGCCATAGCGGCGGGCGTACCCCAGCCGGTAGTCGTGCCTGTCGGTGGCGAACAGGGTCACCGCCCCCGAAACGCGGGCCAGCTGCAGGGCCAAGAGCCCGATGGGCCCACAGCCCACCACCGCCACGCTATCGCCGACAAGCATCTTGGCCAACCGCATGGCGTGCAGGGCCACTCCCAGGGGTTCGAGCATGGCGCCATCTTCGGCGGTGAGGCCCTCGGGCAGGGGGAAGCACCGCTCCCGTTCCACCACCACGTACTCGGCCAGGGCGCCCTGATCGGGAGGCACGCTCATGAACCGAATGTGCAGGCAGAGGTTGGGGTGCCCCTCGCGGCACATCTCGCACTGGCCGCAGGAAATGGCCGGCTCCACCGCCACCATCTGCCCCACGCACAGCCCCTGGACTCCGGGACCCAGCTCGGCGACCTCACCGGCGAACTCGTGTCCCATGATGTGGGGCTCGGTGGCGACGTTCTCGCCGATGCGCCCCTGCAAGTAGTAGTGCACATCGGAGCCGCAGACACCCACGGCTCGGACCTTCACCAGCACCTCGCCCGGTTGCGGCTGAGGGATGGGCACCTCGCGGATCTCGATGGTTCTTGGACGTACTAGGTAGGCTGCTCTCAAGGTTGCTCTCCAGGGCCGGTCACCAGGTGGGGCTGCCAGTGTCGGGAAAGTGCTCGTGGTCGGTTAGGTTGCCAGCGGCGTCAAAACGAAGTTCATACTCTGGCCCCAACTGCACCTCTCCCTCCAACGAAGGCACCAGTGCCTCGCTGACAACCATCTGGTCCAACCGCAGGGTATTCCGGATGCGGCACACGCGTGCTACCTCAGGTGGGAGCCCGGTGGAGCGCAGAGCGGCCGCGATGGCAGCGGCGTCGCTGGCGAAGGCGACCGGCACCTTGGCCCGCTCCCAGAACCCGCAGGCGGCGGCGTTGACCCGTAAGGCGTTCAGGTCGGTCTTGGCCAGCAGTCGCTCGGTGATCACGTCGGCGAGGCCGAGGCCGTTGGCGTTTCCGTGGGAGGCGTCGGTCAGGTCGAGCGCTGCCAGATAGCGGATTCGGGGACGCACGGGCTCCGGCTGGCCCTCAAGGCGCATTCGTCCTATCACCTTGGTATCCATGCCGGTGCCGCTGACGTCCTTACCCAGGTAGTCCACGATGAGCAAGTCGGCCTCAGTGAAGGGAAGACGAGGGGCGTGGCTCTTGGCTTCCTCGAGGAGCTCCGCCTCGCGCTCCAGCAGCTCCTGAGGCGTCACCCCGACCACGCGCCACGTCTGGCCCATGGCATCCTCCAACACGGCCAGTCCGGCGATCACCGGGGCACGGGCCAAGATGAGCCTGGCAGCCTCGGGGATGACGTCGCGCAAGCCGGTCGCTCCCAGACGGTGGATGCGGGTGGCGCCGGCCTCTTTGCCCAGGCCGACGGCCATCATCTTGGCCAGCCCGCTCTCCCAGCGGCCCTCGTAGTCGGTGTGCGGTTTCACCCGACCCACCACCACGATGCCGTCGGCGGTGAAGGCGTTCCGGTCGAGGACCACCTCGGTGCCGCCAGCGGACGTCCCCAGGGTCTCCACCTCCATGGTGGCCCGGATGGGTGCCCCCACGCTCTCCTCGGTCACGCCCAGGGAGGCGAGCAACTCCAGCTGGCCGGCGACAGTGGCGCCGCCATGGGAGCCCATGGCGGGAACCAGGAAAGGCTCCCCGCCGCGGGCGCGGATGGCGTCGCAGACGGAGCGAAGTATAAGGGTGATGTTGGCGACACCCCGACTGCCGGCCGTGACGGCGACCTGCGCCCCGGGAGCCAGGACGGGAAGCACCCGGGCCATCTCGGCGGCAACGGCGGCAGCAATGTCGCGCAGGGGATGGGAGAACAACTGCTGCCTCAGCCAACGGAAGGGCGGGAGGGTCACTAGCGATGCCTCGGCGAGTGGACGGCCTGCAGCCCAGTGCACCGGCAGCTCATCGGCGCTCGGCCTCGGTGCGGCCGCAGTCGGTAAGGAGATCGGCGATGGTGGTGGAGCGCATGGCGGCGACTGCCTGCGCCTGGGCCGTGGCGAGGAAGGCCTCGAGGCCGGCGGCAAGAGGCAGGGCGGGGTCGGCTGCCGGCTGGTGCCCGTCGGGCAGCCTTCCGTCCACGGCGCAGGACACGTCATACACGGTCAAGTCCTGAGGAGACCGGGCCAGCAGGAATCCACCCTTTGAGCCGCGCAGGGACGCCAACACGCCGGCCAGAGAGAGACGGCGCAGTACCTTGGCGGTGCCGGCCGCGGGAGCGCCCACAGCTGCAGCGACCTGGGCCGAGAGATGAGGCCCCGAGCCGGGTGGCTGAGAGGCTAAGTAGATGAGGGCCTTCAGGGCCCAGTAGGTGCTCTTGCTGACAAACACGGTAGCGACTCCGGCGGGATTATAGCATCGCCGCCGGGGCGGGCCAACGGACCGCTGGGGGGAGGGGGAGACGCGGAGACGGGGAGAGGGGGAGAGGGGGAGACGCGGAGACGGGGAGACGGGGAGAGGGGGAGACATGAAGGGTCGGACCCCATTTGGCTCTTCGCGTATCCCCTCTCGCTGCAGCCGTATCTCCCCGTCTCCCCGTCTCCGTGTCTCCCCGTCTCCACCGACGCTGGGGAACGCAGAAAGCCCCTCGACCAGGACGCATCGAGGGGCAGCGCCGGGCAAGAGAGTGTCAGCGGATCAGACGCCGGCGGCGGTAGCAGCCAGCTTGGCAAAGACCTCCGGGTCGCGCACAGCCAGATCACTCAGGGTCTTGCGGTCGAGCTCAACGCCGGCCTGAGACAAGCCGTACATGAACTGGCTGTAGCTCAGACCGTGCTGGCGGGCGGCGGCGTTGATGCGGGTGATCCACAGGCGGCGCATGTCCCGCTTGCGATTGCGGCGGTCGCGGTAGGCGTAGGACAAGGACTTGAGCATGGCCTCGTTGCTGCGGCGCCAGAGCTTGCCGCGGCTGCCATACTGGCCCTTGGTCATCTTGATGATCTTCTTGTGGCGGCGACGGGTAACCGGTCCGCCCTTAACCCTAGGCACTTAGCACCCCCTCAGTCCGCTCTCAGTCTAGGTACGGGGCCAGACGCCGCACCCGGACCCGAGTGGCGTGGTCCTCGACTATGATCATCTCGGACAGCATCCGCTTCACCCTGGGCGCCTTACGGCGACGCAGGTGGCTCTTGGGGCCACGGGTGCGCATGAGCTTGCCCGCACCGCTGTACTTGAAACGCTTGGCCGTGGCCTTGTGTGTCTTGATCTTCGGCATGAAAGACTACCTCCACAGGTGCACAACAAACGACAGCCGGCAAGGCTTCATCCCGTCAGGGACTGCTCAGGCCTGGCTGTGCGGGAGAGTGTATGCGGGCTACCTGCCCTTATGCGGTGCCAGCACCAGGTTCATGGTGCGGCCTTCCATGGCAGGTGGCTGCTCGACTGTGCCCACGTCATTCAGATCCGACGCCAGCCGATTCAGCATGTCGCGGCCGATGTCCATGTGGGCCATCTCTCGGCCGCGAAAGATGACGCGAAGGCGCACCTTGTCTCCACGCTGGAGGAAGCGGCGAGCATCGCGCATCTTGTAGCCTATGTCGTGCTCGCCCGTCTTTGGCCGCAGGCGAATCTCCTTGACCTCGGTGGTCTTCTGGGCCTTCCTCGCTTCCCGCTCCCGCCGAGCCCGCTGGTAGGCGAACTTCCCGTAGTCAATGATCCGGGTTACGGGAGGATCCGCGTTAGGGGCTACTTCCACCAGGTCGAGACCCCTTTCCGCCGCAACCGCTAGAGCCTGCCGCGTCGGCATGACACCCAACTGCTTCCCGTCGTGATCAATGACGCGCACCTCTGGCACGCGGATCTGCTCGTTGACGCGGTAGTCTCTGCTGCCTATTGGTTCACCTCTCCCGTCGGCTGGCTAATGGCACTGCGGACAAACACCATGCCCGGGGTGCCCCGCCGGGCTCGGAGGCTATCATACAACACAGCAACGAAACTGGTCAACTGCTGCCGGTGGGGATTTGCCCAGGCCAGCCGCTAGTACGCGCCGACGCAGGCCTTTCCTGGTCATGGCCCCGGCTAGCGAGTGCACGTCGCCAGGCACGTCGGCCTCGCTTCAGGGTCGGCCCGCGCCCATCGCGGGCCTGGCATCGCTGGCCCAGTGGAGGTCAGCCTCATGACCTACCCGGAGGATGGGCTAGCCCACCTGGTGAGAGCTGAGGCTGGACAGAGGCGGAGTGTTGAGCGGGCAGTCCTGTGTGGCAGACGCGCACTTGCGGCCTTTTCGCAGGCCCTATGGGCAAGCTCTCCGGCCATCTACGAAGGTAAGGCGATGGCATTCGAGTGCCATTTTGGGGGGTCAGCGCCCCGGGCGCGGTAGGCACATGGCGACGGGGCGGGCGCACTCTTCAGGGGGAGGCGAGCCGGCGGCCAACGAGGCGCTGGCTCCGGTAATCTGGGGGCACAGGAAGGCCTAGAAGACGGCGCTGGTGGGCATCGGTAGCGCCGATCCCGAGTTGTCCGCAAGGTGCGCCTGGTTGGGGCAGGCAGCTATAATGGGCGAGGTGCATATCCCCTTCAATGCCGGAGTGGGCTTTGGGCGAAAGAGTGTTCGAGGAAGCGGTCAGTCTTGAGGGGCACATTATCGACTCCCTCATCCTCCCCCGGGTCTGGGATGCGATCATGGACCTGGGTGGGGACTTCGAGGTGGAGGAGATTCGGGTGGGCCGGCACAAGCAGGAGCCGAGCTACGCCCGGCTGAAGGTCTTTGCTGGGTCGGAAGCACAGCTTCACCGGATCATCACCAGCCTCCAGGGATATGGCGCTGAGCTGCTATCGCCCGACGACGCTCGCACGGAGGCGGCCCCGGCGGATGGCGTGCTCCCTTCACATTTCTACTCCACCACCAATCTGCCTACTCAGGTGCGTATCGGCGGTGTCTGGGTAGACGTGGACGGCACGGAGATGGACCTGGCCATTGTGATCGACCGGGAGGCTGGGTCGGCCCGGAGCGTGCCCATGGCGGAGGTGCGCCGGGGCGATGAGGTGGTGGTCGGTCACGGGGGGATCCGCGTCATCCCGCTAGAGCGTGAGCGGCAGCGAGAGGAGTTCTCTTTCATGCAGAGCTCGGTGTCGTCGGAGCGATCCAAGAAGATCGCCATCGCCGCCATCGCCCGGGAGATGCGAGCCACCAGGGAGAGGGGCGAGCGGATCGTGTTCGTGGTGGGCCCAGCGGTGATTCATAGCGGGGCGGGGGAGTACCTGGCTTCTCTGATTCGCGCTGACCTGGTGCAGGTGCTGTTTGGCGGCAACGCCATAGCCACTCACGATGTGGAGTCGGTGTTGTTCGGCACCTCGCTGGGATTGAGCTTGAGTAACGGAATACCGGTGGAGGGCGGCCACCAGAATCACATGCGGGCCATCAACGTCATCCGGCAGGCTGGCTCGCTCCGGGCAGCAGTAGAACAGGGGATACTGACCCGGGGCGTGATGTACGAGTGCATCCGCAAGGGGGTCGACGTGGTGCTGGCCGGCTCGATCCGCGATGACGGCCCCATGCCGGATGTGATCACGGACGTGGTGGCGGCCCAGAAGGCCATGCGTCAGAGCCTGAAGGGAGCGGGGTTGGTGGTCATGGTGGCCACCATGCTGCATTCGATCGCGGTGGGCAACTTGCTGCCGGCGACGGTGCGCGTGGCTGTGGTGGACATAAACCCGGCAGTGGTGACCAAGCTGGCCGACCGGGGCAGCTTTCAGGCTCTGGGGCTGGTGACGGACGCGGAGTTGTTTCTGAGGGAGCTGTGCGACGAGCTGGGGGTGTCGGTTCGGCAGGAGCGGGTGGAAATGGCCTGAGGCCAGGGTTCATTGCCCGCTGAACCTTATCCCTGCTATACTGAGTGAACAGAGGGCCGTTAGCTCAGTGGAAGAGCACCTGCCTTTTAAGCAGGGTGTCGTTGGTTCGAATCCAACACGGCTCACCTATCGCGATTTGAACCACAATACCTAGTACCCACCGCGCTCGAGCCCACAACATATTGTGTCATCTGGCAGCCTGTGGAGCGCCCTCCTCAACTGAGGAGGGCGCTTTTGCTACCCTGCCTCGCCTTCGATCTTTCCTCACACTCAGCTCGCCCTGACATTACACCCGTACCTCGCGCCCATCACAGACACGTCCCATTTCGGCGCCGGTACGGCAGGGAGAGTTGTATCATGTCCCCAAAGGGAATCCGCAACCTGAACTGGGCCGACATGGAGAAGGACACCATCCCTCTCGAGACACTGGTGGGCCAGTTCAATGTCTACAACCAGATCGAGGGCAAGTCCAGGAAGACGCGCGACTGGTACGAGGAGAGCCTCAACCAGTTCCAGGCCTACCTGGAAGCCGAGGGCCTGCCGGCCAGACTGGGCGGCATCGGCATCCAGGAGGTGCGAGGTTTCGTCTTGTACCTGCAATCGAAGGACAAGTGGGATGGCCACCCCACTACACCGTGTCGCGGCGTGGGGCTCTCGGCCATAAGCGTGGGCACCAGGGTGAGGGCCATCCGGGCTTTCTTCGCCTGGCTGCACAGGGAGGGCTTCACCGAGGAAGACCTACCGGCTGAGCTGAAGGTGCCCAAGGCGCCCCAGAAGCTGGCGCCCGTGCTAGCTAAGGAGATAGAGAGCCTGATCGGAGCCATCGACCGGGACACGGCAAGTGGCGCCAGGAACCTGGCCATCCTGACCATGCTCCTGGACACCGGCCTCCGCCTCTCCGAGGTGGCCGACCCGGAGATAGGCAACGTGCTCTTTGAGAGTGGCTACGTCAGGGCGTTGGGCAAGGGAGGCAAGGAGAGGATCGCCCCTTTGGGGGCGACGGTGAGCTCGGCCTTACAGCGCTACATCTGCTACTTCCGGGGAGAGCCGGCCTATCCGGGGATAGAGAGAACGTGTTCCTCACCCTTGGGTGCTGGATCGAGGAGCAGACCTTTCGGTTGGCGACGCGGTGGTCGGAGCCGGGCCGGCGGAAGCGCTGGGCGAGGGCCTACGAGGGGTCGATGGGAGAGATCGATGAGGCGGTTCAGTACTACGTGGAAGTGCACATGCGGGTGTTGGAGGAGATCGATAAGACCGGACCGCGGCGGTCCATGGGGCGATCAAGCGCCAACAAGAGCTTTCTCATGCGGGCCCGCACGTGTGCTTATGAGAGCGCAGGTAGCTCCGCCATGGAAGGTATGGTGAACTACCTGCTCAGCGATGACCCCTGGGCAGCGGCGGCTCGTCGTGACTACGATTTCTTCATCGTGCCTATGGCCAACCCGGCCGGGGCCCACAACGGCATGACGCTGCTGACTGGGCCCCGCGGCGTGCACCTCCTGCTGGCTAAGCCGGCCTCGGCTGACAGCGCGTACGAGGCTATGATGAAGGCAGGGGAGAGAGTGCGGCCCGCTCGGTTCGTTGACGTGCACAACTGGCAGCGCAAGTGCGGCGATGGTTTACTGGGCATGGAAATCCAGCGCCGCGAGAGGTTCCTCTACTACAGGCCTGGCGATAGCCAACAAGGCAAACGCTGGCACTTTGGGGACCCGCATGTGCCTTGTGCTTCGCCAGGTTCCGAGGAGAGTCTAGCTGCCTACATTCGCCGCGAGTTCGGAGCTCGGGTTGCCACATTGGAGCTCTCTTGGTTTGGCCGCTCCCCTGACCATGCGCGGCGGTTTGGGGGCCGGGCGCTGTGGGCCCTGCTGATGGGCGACGCCGAGCTACCCGATTGAGAGGACCCCGCTCCTGTCCGTTTGGCTAACGCCTGGCTGCCAAGGCAGACGTCGGGTCTCTCGCCACGTCTGCGAAGGTGTGCGAGCGCCGGGCGCCAGCATGCGGTTCAGGCGGGCCCGGCCTTCTCTAGCGCCATTCTCCCTGCGGCGGGCCGCGTGTTGGGGCTCGAACTCCTCAACGGTCAGATCGGGATCGGCAGAGGAGTCAGACATGGCCAGGTAGTTCATCTCGTTCTGGGGCCTTCGATCAGACATCCCGCCCGGTCATCCAGCACAGACACCGTCTACCGCCTGATCCGGAGCAGGAAGCTGGCGGTGGCCGGCTATGAAGCCGATGAAGGCCAGGGGCGCGACTTCGAGGAAGGGACAGGCATGCTAGAGGGCCTCGGTGTTGGCACGATGACGGCGCCAGAGCTCGCGGCAGTCACTGATCGCGGCCGGCGGTTGGGGGTGGGTGACGAGGTACCGTAAGAGGCGGAGGGATTGCCGGCTGAGCTGAAACGGGATGTGGTGCCAGAGGGCGCTGAAGGCCTCATGATCACCATTGGCAGGCACTTGGGCACCTCAGGCTTGGCCGGCGAAGCGACGAAGGAACTGGCGCTGTTGCTCGCTGAGTGGCGGGCGCAGGTTCCGCTGCACTGGGCACGGCTCGGCTCGCTGCCACAGATGTCGCCTGACACCGGTGGCTATCCCCAGTCCGACTCCCAACTCACGAAGAGCCGCGATCAACTCCCGGGCCTCGAACAAATACACCGACTCGATAGTCCAGGGCCGGGTCTGGCCGCGCGAGGGTCCAGGAGCCTGCCTGGAGCCAGTCAGCACCAGGTAGAAGTCGGGCTCAGCAGAAGTGGACAGGTTGAGCAAGCCGTCCTGCTTCGTGGACGATTTCACGTCTACAGAGCTGCCGGCCAGCGGTCCCTGCCTGAAGTAGCCGTCTATGGACCGCTGGGAGGCAGATTCGACCAGGTCGATTCCGAATACCCTTGGGGCCATGTACTCGCCAACGTGGCCGAGCTGGGCGGGTCGGCCGGTGATGGCCGCTATCTCAGTCTCGATGGCGTTGCGAGCTCGGATGACTTCGGCTAGACGCTCAAGATCCTCGCTGCTGCTGGGCATCTTGCCCCTCCGTGGCAGGTCTTGCTCTTGCGCCGCCGGTCTGCGTCCGCCAGCGGCATGGTGTCGGCGAGTCCGTCGAGAAGGTGTATCTCGTTGAGAACAGGATTCACAACAGCACCTCCCACAGGTCCACATAGGTCCGGGGCCGAGGGCTTGCCTGTCGCCACCCATCCTCAGTCCGCCAGCGCTTTCGCAAGAGCCTCGGCTGCGTCCCGGTAGTATACGATGTCTACCTTTGCCGCCATCTCGTCCGACAGCTCGTTGAGTTGCCGCCGCGCCGAGATGGGCACCAGGAGCGTCACTGCGCCCTTCTCCACTGCCAGTTCCGCCACACCCACCGCGTTGTACAGTGGATCAATGCCTCCGCCCAGGTTCAGTCCCCCGGCCACCGCCAGGCCACCTCTCAAGCTCCTTCCCAGCAAGGCGCCGCACAAGGCCAGCAGCGTCGGCACTCCCAGATCTGTCCCGCTGCGCGCCACATCGAAAGCCCGCAACTGCACCGTGAACTCGTGCAACCGCGGATCCCTGTCCCCCACCAGCTCCCGAACGTGGCCAAACAGGTTCTGCTCCGCGCACTTGACGCTCTCGCGGAAGGGACCGGGCGCCGGCACGTTCACGATCCTCACCCCTGAGCCCGGCCCCACCGTGACGTCGATCTTGTACAGGCCCAACCCCTCGTTGACGCCGCCTGAGCTAATGGCCCAGACCTGGCCGGGGGGCAAGGGGTCGCCTCCGATGGCGCTCTCGCTGTAGAGCTCGGGCGTCGCCACGAACCGCTCTACCCCGCTCTCTCCTATCAGGTAACTGAAGGCAGTGTTGCGGAACTCCGCGCTGCCGATCCGCTTCTGTTGCTCCTTCACCCTCCTGCGGCATTCCATGCCCAGCCGTATGGCCCACTCAAGGTCCTCATCCGGGATAGGCATCTCTCTGTCCGGGTAGAGCAGCTTCAGCAGCCCATCGACCGTCTTGTTGACCGCTGTAGTGTCCCCTCCGCTCAGAGCGCTTCCGTAACGATAGCGGCCGTGCACCGCCGACAGTCGATCCTCGGCCCGCAACTGAGTCAAGCACTCGCTCAAGAAGTCGCTCACCAGTCCGAAGTGGCTGGTCAGTAGGGCCTTGTCGGTCTTAGGCACGTCCCAACCGGGAAGATAGGCATGGATGCGGTCCATCAGGGCTGTGTCGTCCCGCATCTCCTTCGGCATGGGGGTTGTGTCCCGTCAAGTGGTGGAAAAGAGCCGGTGCCTCGGAGCTTGGTTGGGTGCATGTCTAGGCCGCCACCAGAGCCGGATCGGGCCTGCCGGCCGGCTGTCCGATCTTTCTCATGGACGCCTCACTGAAGTAGCGACGCCCCACCAGCCACTCGTCGTTTTGCTCTGCCAGTAAGGCTCCCAAGAGTCGGATGACGGATTGCCTGTTGGGGAAGATGCCCACCACGGCGCTGCGGCGCTTGAGTCCTCTGTTGAGCCGCTCCAGGGGATTGGTGGAGTAGATCTGACGCCAGTGCTCGGCAGGGAAGTCGTAGAAGGCGAGGATCTCCTCCGCCTCTTCTAGCAGCTCCACTGCTTTGGGGAAGCGAGGCCGCAGAAGGACACACACCTGGGCCAACTGCGCCTGAGCCTGCTCTCGACTCTGTTGCTTCCAAGATGGGCCTCACCGTGGCTGCCACCACCGTAACCAGAGCCTGCTCGGAGCGGCGCCTGGGCTCTAGCCACCCGGGGAAGTAGCTGCCCGAGCGCAGCTTGGGGATCCCTGCGTCCAGGGTGTCCACTCGGCCGTCCCACCCCGTTGCGGTAGGTGGTGCGCTCCTCGGTGCCCTCATAGCGACCGGCCCCCACCAGGGCCTTCACCTTCTCTTCCATCAACTCAGGCACAAACTGGCGCACCGCCTCTTGCAGGGAGTCCAGCCCCCTCCCTGCCCCTTGCACAACAGCTCAACTGCCCCCATCCTGTCCTCGGCCACTGTGTCCTCCTTGCTGCTGTCTTACCCGACAAGCTCAAGAAGCACACGGTGGCCCTTTCGTCAACCCACTTTTCCACCACATGAGTAGACTCTAACTGGGGAAACCACCGGCGCGCGACTGCGGGCTGAACACACCCGTCCCCCCGATCCTGAGCTCTTGCGCTGCAACCTGCCACTGGATGCATCTCAGAATGGGAGCAAGTCCGGGACACCGGTAGCCTGCAGGAGCGGTGCGTAGGTCCTCGGCCTCTCGATGAAGCGCGCTCCTCCTCAAGGCGGCTCCGCGTCTGGGGATGCGCACGCCTCGAGTGAGGCCAGGCGGCTAGGCGTCGCCCTGAGTGCCGGCTCATTGCTTGCCCCCGCATCGAGGTGCGCCCCTGCCGCCTCGGCCAGAGGGAGTCTCCCCAGCATTTGCCCCACGGATTGGGCCGACCTATGCTGTGCCAGTCAGAGCCAGCACTGCGGTGGGGTGCCTTCGGGCCCGGATGCCCAGGCACAATGGCGAAGCCGGTGCAAGTCCGGCGCTGTCCCGCAACTGTGTGACCGGTGCCTCTCACGGTCAAGCCAGGTCGCCCGCCCCGCTGCGCTCCGTCAGCCTCGCGGAAGGGGGGAGGGAGCTAGGCAGCTGTTCCCCTCTCAGCCTCAGGGCAACACCTGAGAACCCTCTTGCTAGCGCGGCACCACTTGGGGAGGTCTGCTCTACGGCATGGAGACTCGCCTGCACCATCTCATCTCCCGTATCGCCCCTCTGGACACCCGCGCCCAGGCTGAGGCCCAGGCGCGCCAGGACCGGCTTACCAAGCCCCGGGGCAGCCTGGGCCGCCTGGAGGAACTGTCCGTCCAGCTGGCGGGCATAGCCCGTTCGCCTTGTCCCAGCTTGCAGCACAAAGTCATCGTCACCATGGCCGGCGATCACGGGGTGGCCCGGGAGGGGGTGAGTGCATACCCTCAAGAGGTGACAGCTCAGATGGTGGCCAACTTCCTTCGCGGCGGGGCAGCCATCAACGTGTTGGCCCGTCAGGTCGGCGCCCGAGTGGTCGTCGTGGACATGGGTGTGGCCACCAACCTGGCGCCGCATCCGGCTCTCATCAGCCGCCGGGTGGGGCCCGGTACGGCCAGCATCACTGGCGGACCGGCCATGTCGCGCGAGCAGGCCGTCCAGGCCCTGCTGAGCGGCGCCGAGGTAGTGGAGGCGGAGCTGGCCAGAGGGCTCGACATCTTGGGTACGGGCGACATGGGCATCGGCAACACCACCCCTTCGGCCGCCATCGCCGCCGCCTTCACCGGCCTCCCCCCGGCCGACTTGGTGGGCAGGGGCACGGGCCTGGACGATGCCGGCCAGGCCCGCAAGATGAACGCCGTTAGCCGAGCACTGGACGTCAACCGCCCCGACCCAGACGACGGGCTGGACGTGCTGGCCAAAGTGGGCGGCTTCGAAATCGGCGGGATTGCTGGCGCCATACTCGCTGCCGCCGCCCTTTCCCGGCCGGTGGTGATAGATGGCTACATATCCACTGCCGCCGCCCTCGTGGCCACCTCGCTGGCGCCTCAGGTGCGCCCCTACCTGATCGCTTCCCACCGCTCCCACGAGCTCGGTCACCGGCTGATGCTCGAATGGCTCGGCTTCCGCCCCCTGCTCGACCTGGACCTGAGGCTGGGAGAGGGGACGGGCGCCGCTCTGGGCATCTTCCTGGCGGAGGCTGCCTGCCGCATACTGGCCGAGATGGCCACCTTCGAAGAAGCCGGCGTGGCCGGTAGGAGCCAGACGTGACCGGAAGCTCCCTGACCCAAGAGACGGCACCGGCCACCGGTCTGCGCTTGCAGGCGCGCGGGGCGGCGGCCGCTCTTCAGTTCCTGACCGTATACCCGGCATTGGTGCGATCGCGCTTCGCGGAGCAGGAGTTGGGAGCTTCCGTAGGCTACTTCCCTTTGGCGGGACTGCTCCTGGGCCTGAGCCTGGCCGCGTTCGGCTGGGTAGCGAGGGCAATCTTTCCTCTGCCGGTTGCCTGCGTCCTCGTCATCGGCGTGTGGGAGCTCTTCACCGGCGCCCTCCATCTGGACGGCTTCCTCGACTCGTGCGACGGCCTGTTTGGCGGCCGGACCCTAGAAGACCGGCTGCGCATCCTTCGCGATCACCACGTGGGAGCCTACGCCGTCGCCGGCGGCGTCACCATCCTGCTCCTGCGCTACTCTGCCCTGCTGGCCGCCGGGCTGCCCCTCACCGGGCTGGTCCTGGCAGCAGTGTGCGGTCGCTGGGCCATCAGCCTATCTCTGGTGGCCTTACCCTATGCCCGGCCTGACGGGCTGGGCCGGGCCATGAAGGACCACGCCGGCCCCGCCCAAGCCGCCGTGGCCACCGTCACTGCAGTGGCCGCCCTGGTGGCTCTGAGCGGCGTGACGGGGCTGATAGCCCTCGCCCTCGGGGCAGTGACCGCCGCCGCCTGGGCAGCGGTGGTCATGCGGCGGCTGCCCGGCATGACGGGCGACACCTATGGCGCCACCTGTGTCCTGGTGGAAACGAGCGTCCTGCTGCTTCTGTCCGCGAGGCTGTGGGCGTGAGGCCCTGGCGGCCGCGTGGCGGCGGGGTCAGGCTCCTCCTACTTCGCCACGGAGAGACAGACTGGAACGCCGCCGGACGCTATCAGGGTTCCACCGACACCACCCTGAGCGAGAGGGGCCAGGCCCAGGCTCGGGCAGCTGCCGCTGCCTTGAGCTCCGAGACGCTGGACCGCATCCTATGCAGCCCCCTCCGCCGGGCACAGGAGACGGCCGAGGCTATAGCCGGCAGCCGCCCGGCCTGCGGGGAGGCACTTTCGCCGCTGTCCATCGAGACCGAGCCTCGCCTTGCCGAGATCTGCTTCGGCGACTGGGAGGGGCTGACTCATACCGACATCGCGCGGGCCTACCCCGAGGCTCTGCGGGCCTGGCGGACCGACCCCCTCACCTGCGCCCCGCCGGGCGGGGAGACGCTGGCTCAGGTGGCTGCCCGAGTGAGACAGCTGCTGGAGGAGCTTCGGCACGGCCCCGCCGGGCAGTCACTGCTCCTGGTGGGACACGGCGGGTCTCTCGGTGTGTTCCTCTCCTTGGCTTTGGGCCTACCTCCCGAGCGCCGCTGGCAACTGCGCCTCAACCACGCTGCCCTGTCGGAGCTACTCCTCTACTCGGAGGGCGCCATTCTGATGCGACACAACGACACCCATCACCTCACCAGTCTCGGCTGCCCCTCCCGGGCGGCCCGGCACCGCCCCGAGAGAGCTCGCGGCACTGCACACCGGGCGAAGGCTTGACGTGGGCCAGCTCCACTTCATCCTGGGAGGAGCCCGCAGCGGCAAGAGCACGTTCGCCCAGGAACTCGCCTGCCGGATGGCGGGAGACGATGTGCTCTTCGTCGCCACCGCCGAGGCCTCTGATCCAGAGATGGAGGCCCGCATCCGCCATCACCGCTCCCAGCGCCCTCCCGCCTGGCGTACCCTGGAAGCCCCCCTTCATGCCGGTGCCCGGGTGGCGGAGGCTCTCACCGGTAGCGAGAAGGCCATCCTGCTGGACTGCCTTACCCTGCTGGTCAGCAACGCCATCATAGCCGCCGGCGGTGAGCGAGAGCCGGTCGCGGCGGCGGCCGCGGTGGAGGCAGAGGTAGAAGCCCTGCTCCGTTGCACCTCTCTGGGCCCACACCTCATCGTGGTGAGCAACGAGGTCGGCCTGGGCCTGGTGCCCGAGTACCCTCTCGGCCGCCTCTACCGCGACAGCCTGGGCCGGGCCAACCAGATCGTCGCCGAGCGAGCCGATCGGGTCTACTTCCTGGTGGCCGGCATCCCGGTTGACCTCAAGCGGCTGGCCGATTCCCTACAGGGCCCTTCTCCCCCTGACCCTGGCTGAACGTAGACCGAGAGTGGACGCAGCAGTCTGCTCCTACCAGGTCCTGCCTCGGGTAGCGGCAGGCCACTGCGCCGGCCCATCCACCGTGTCGGACGCTGCGCTTAGCCCCGAAACCGAATAGCATCCCCAGCGCGCTCGTTAACTGGTTGGAGCGTGATGGCAGGCAGGAGACGGTGATCGAGCAGGAAGCCCGGCTGGTCAAACAGGCGCTCGAGGGCGACAGAAGCGCCTTCGGCGATTTGGTGCGTCTGCATCAGCGATCGGTCCGAAGCCTTGCGTACCGCCTCTGTGGCGACGCCGCCTTGGCCGACGACGCTGCCCAGGAGACCTTCCTGCGGGCCTGGCGGGCTCTGGCGAGGTACGAACATCGGGATTCTATGCGCAACTGGCTCCTGCGCATCGTCACCAACGTGGTCACCGATTCGCTCCGCCAGCCGCAGCCGGCCGACCTCGATCCGAGCGACCTTCCATCGCCGGAGGAGTCGCCTTGGGAGGCCACGGAGCGGCACGAGCTTCGGGCCCGGGTGCGACAGGCGGTGCTGAACCTGCCGCCCGCCGCACGGGCGGCCCTGATCCTGAGGGAGTTCGAGGGCTTCAGCTATGCCGAGATCGCTGAAGTGCTGGACGTCCCGGTGGGGACCGTGATGTCCCGCCTGCACTACGCTCGTCAGGCCCTGCGTCGGACACTGGCACCCGAGATGGAGGCGCGATGACTGCTCACGATCGCTCCTGGCTATCGGCCTACCTGGACGGCGAGCTCAGCGGAGGCCGGCTAAGGCAGGCTCGCGACCATCTCTCCCGGTGCCTTGCCTGCGCGGCCGAGCTGGAGCAGATGCGAGCACTCGACGACCTGGTGCGAGAGAGCCTGCCGTTTGCACCTGCCGCTGCCGATGAGGAGTTCGTACAGGAAGTGCTGGCCCGCTTGCCGAGCCAGTCGGCGCCCGAGCGGTCACCCAGCCCGAAGCTGTGGTGGCTGCTTCCCTGCGCCATAGTGACGGCCTGGGCCTTCGTGCAGGCAGTCCTGGCCGTGGCGCAGGTGGTGCAGGTGGTGGCGCGCGTCGGCCCGGCCACAACCTTCCTCGAGAGCGTCCAGCAGTGGCTGCCCCTGGACAATGCAGGGGGATTCCTGTCGGAGCTGCTTGTGGCCCCGTCGGCGTCCGCTTGGTGGCTGGAGCCCGTAGGCGCGCTGGCGGCAGGCCTGGTCCTTGAGGTCGCGGTGCTGCTCCTCGCGGGCGCCGGGCTGTGGAGCTGGCTGGCCGGTTGGCACGCCTTCGAGCGCCACTTGCACCTCCGTTCCCAGTAGGCATAGGCGTCTGCCGCGCCTCGGCCTTCGTGTCTGCAGTCCGAAGCTGAAGGAGGTTAGTGATGGATCATTTCGGAATCGTCCGGCGAGCGCTGCGGATCACCCTTCGATACCGCATGCTGTGGGTCTTCGGCTTGCTGCTGGCAGCCTGTAGCGGGTCCGGTGGCGGGGGGACCGGACCCGGATACCGCTTTGACGCCAGCGACGTGCAGCGATATGGCGTCCCCCGTCTGGCGGAACCGGACCTGATGGCCATCCTGGGGGTGGTGCTCGCTGTGGTCGTGGTGGTGGGCATACTGGCCATCTTCCTGGGGCTGGTGGCAACCGTGATCAGCTACCTGTCCCATACCGCCCTCATACGGGCAGTGGACGACTACGAGGTGACCGGAATCCGGCGCAGCCTGGGCGAAGGAATCCGCATCGGCTGGTCCTGGCGGGCGGCCCGGCTATTCCTAATAGACCTGGTCGTGACCATACCCACGGGGATCCTGTTCGTGGCCCTCTTCTTCTTCGCCCTTGCCCCGCTCCTGTTGTGGGCCACCGGCTCCGATACCGCCGGCATCATCGGTACGGTGACCACAGTGGGACTGGTGGTCCTGGTGATCATGCTCGGTCTCCTGGTAGCACTGGCGCTCTCGCTCCTGCGCCCGTTCTTCTGGCGGGCCGCAGTGCTAGAGGACCGAGGCGTGTTCGAGGCTATCGGCCGCGGGTTCCGGGTGGTCCGAGATCGCTTCAAGGACGCAGCCGTCATGTGGCTGATCCTGCTAGCGATACGGATCGCCTACGGGCTCGCGGTGGTCTTGGCGGCTATCGTTCTCGCCATCCTCGGCCTGATGGTGGGCGGGCTGCTCGGATGGGTCACCTACGCCCTGGCCTCGCTCGTCTTCTACGGCTCCACCCCGGCCGTGCTCGGCGTTCTGCTGGGAGTACCCGTCGGGCTCACGGTGCTGGTGCTCCCCCTGCTGTTTCTGTCGTCCCTGGCAGCGGTATTCCGCTCCACCCTCTGGACCCTGACCTACCGTGAGCTAGCCGCCTGAGCCTCCCGTCCGGAGGCGAACGAGAGGGGCTTCCCCTGCTGGCTGAGCCGGGGAAGCCCCTGGTACTCCGGCATCCCTGGAGCGCCGATCAGTGGGGCACGTCTGCCCGCAGGGCGGGAACGCCTCCTCCCTCAGTGATAGGTTCGCCGAGGATGCCGCTGAGGAGATCGGTCATGGCTTGGTTGCGGCCCAGGTAGACGACCAGCAGGTTCCCTTCGGCCCAGATGTTGGGCCGGTCCACCCAGGCCACTTCAGTGCGGGACACCCGATAGCCATCCGCCGATACGGCCATCGAGTCGCGCAGCCGCTCTGCTTCTGTGGCGTACTCGTACACCTGCACCGGCACCCCGTAGACCTGGATCAGCCACCCGGCGGCAGCCTGGAGGAAGGGTTGCTCTACCCGACGCACTACCTTCACCGCAGCCCCCCGCGCGCCCAGCGCCTGCACCAACCCGTCGGCGCGGATAGGGCCGGCGGCCATCGCCGAACTGGCTTCCGGGCGTAAACGCGGATGGGGAAGGCCGGCGACCATCGCCACCAGCACCCACGGCAGAAGGCGCACAGCCGCCCGTTGTGCAAACACTATCATGGGACAACCTTCTCCAGACGAGGCTTGGCTTAGGGGCAGCGGCGCACCAAGGGCCGATGCGCCGGCGCCCACCTACAAGAGCCAGAATAGATCAGCCAGCCAGGTGCTAACTCGGGCACAATCAACAAGGGCCAACGGCGAGACCGAATGCCCCGGACAGGCCACCTATGGAGGCATCCAGTCCGGGCGAGCGCGGCGGTCCGCTGCACCGGGGCGTAGGAGTCCTCCGCCACCGGTGGAAGCATACGCCCGCGGGGTTAAGGCGACATAAAGGAGAGCTTACAGTCGCATTAGCACTATGCCATGCTGCAGCCGATCCTGCCTCAGCCGTGGCCCTCAGCAGTGTAGGGGTGGATGTGGACATCTACTGGAGGCTGTTGAAGGCCAGCCAATGAGCGAGACCGGCGCCCCGCGCGCCCAGCTCATACATCTGTCTCTGTACAGCGTGGCCGAGCCCCTCAAGGCAGCCAGGAGCTAGGCGAGCTAGACCGCCTTCTTGGCCCGACTGGTCTGGTAGGAGCCGGTGGCCGGGGCCGCCGTTCCATGAACACCTACCAGGGCCAGACTGCCCAACGAGGCTAGAACCCAGAGCCCCGGCCGGCAAGGCGCAGAGCGGGGCCCGCCACAGGGTGAGTCGGTCGTGAAACAAGGCAGACATTACCGACCCAGCTCCCCTTGAGGTGAGGCCGCCGTGCTACAGCTTGCGGGTGTGGATCGAGTTGGGTGTCCCGGTCTTCATAGGAGCCGATTGGGACTTGTGAGGATGCCCAAGGCAGGCGGCCCTGGGCATCCTCTCCCTTATGGGGCATCACTTATCCCGCTGAGTGTGAAACATGTACGCATGGTAGCCATAGTGCCATCTGCACCACCTGCTCGAGCGTGCCTGTGCTGGCCAGGTAGTTGCCGTCGCCTGAGTACTCGGCAGTGATGCTGTGGTTGCCCACGGCAAGAGCTGAGGTGCTGTAGGTGGCTACACCACCAACGAGCGAGACTGTGTCCAGGGTGGTGCCGCCATCTTTGAAGGTGATGCTGCCCGTGGGCGTGCCAACCCCAGAAGTGACCGTGGCCGCGAAGGTGATCTCCTCGCCGAAGGTGGACGGATTGAGCGAGGATTGCAGTGTCGTGGTGGTGGCCGCCTTGTTTACTGTCTGCTCAAGCGTGTCGCTGCTGCCCAGGTAAGTCTCATCGCCGCCGTACTCGGCAGTGATGCTGTGGCTGCCCCCCGCAAGAGCTGAGGTGCTGTAGGTGGCCACGCCGCTGCCGTTGAGGCTGCCGCTGCCCAGGGTAACGCCGCCATCCTTGAAGGTGATGCTGCCCGTGGGTGTGCTACCTGCACCACTCACCGTGGCCGTGAAGGTGACCTCCTCGCCAAGGGTGGACGGATTGGCCGAGGACTGCAGTGTCGTGGTCGTGCCCGCCTTGTTCACCACCTGCGCAAGTGTGTCGCTCGCGCTGCCCAGGTAGTTACCGTCGCCTGAGTACTCGGCAGTGATGGCGTGGTTGCCCACGGCAAGGGCCGAGGTAGCATAGGTGGCCACGCCGCTGCCGTTGAGGCTGCCCGTGCCCAGGGTAACGCCGCCATCCTTGAAGGTGACCATGCCCGTGGGCGTGCCAACCCCAGAAGTGACCGTGGCCGTGAAGGTGACGGACTGGCCAAAGCTGGAGGGGTTGGCGGAAGAGGTCACGATGGTGGTGCTCCTATCCTTAGGGCTCGTCTTCACTACCACGATGTCACTGGTATGTTGGATACTGCTGAAGGCATTGAGGGGCGCTTCCCCATCCGGGCCATTCCAGGTGGCGTCGCTAACGCCGGCCACGTAGATGTTGCCACCGCCGTCCAAAACGATGGCACCGCCGTGGTCGTCGCCGCTGCCGCCGTAGAAGGTGTGCCACCGGTAGGCGCCCTCACCATTGAGCTTCAGCACCGCGATGTCGAATGAGAGGCCGCTGAAGCCGTTGAGGGGCGCTGCATCTCCGGGGCCATTCCAGGTGGCGTTGCTGAGGCCGGCCAGGTAGATGTTGCCGCTGCCGTCCAGGGCGATGGCATTGGCCCAGTCGTAGTCGCTGCTGCCATAGAAGGTGTGCCACTAGTAGGCGCCCTCACCATTGAGCTTCAGCACCACGATGTCGTCCCCACCGCTGAAGGCGTGGAGGGGCGCTTTATCACCGGGGCCATTCCAGGTGGCGGCGCTGGAGCCGGCGACGTAGACGTTACCGTCGCCATCCAGGGCCATGGCATAGGCCACGTTGCTGCCACCGTAGAAAGTGTGCCATTGGTAGGCGCCGTTGCCAGCGAGCTTCACCACCACGATGTCATAGCCACCGCTGAAGCCGTGCAGGGGCGCTTGCCCAGCGGGGCCATTCCAGGTGGCGAGGCTGTGGCCGGCGAGGTAGATGTTGCCATCGCCGTCCAAAGCGATGGCATAGGCCCCGTCAAACCAGACACAACCGTAGAAGGTGTGCCACTGGTAGGCGCCGTTGCCATCGAGCTTCACCACCACGATGTCGTCCCCACCGCTGAAGCCGTTCAGGGGCGGTTCATTACCGGGGCCATTCCAGGTGGCACGGCTGGAGCCGGCCACGTAGATGTTGCTGCTGCCATCCAGGGCCATGGCAAAGGCTACGTCGCTGCCACCGTAGAAGGTGTGCCACTGGTAGGCGCCGTTGCCAGCGAGCTTCACCACCACGATGTCATAGCCACCGCTGAAGCCGTGCAGGGGCGCTTGCCCAGCGGGGCCATTCCAGGTGGCGGCGCTGTCGCCGGCCACGTAGATGTTGCCGTCGCCGTCCAAAGCGATGGCATTGGCCGCGTCGGTATCGCTGCCGCCGTAGAAGGTGTGCCAAAGGTAGGCGCCGCCGCTATCGAGCTTCACCACCACGATGTCGTATAGTATTCCGTCGCTGAAGCCGTTCAGGGGCTCTTGCCCATCGGGGCCATTCCAGGCGGCGGCGCTACCGCCGGCCACGTAGATGTTGCCGTCGCCGTCCAGAGCGATGGCAGCGGCTCCGTCCTCGTCGCTGCCGCCGTAGAAGGTGTGCCAAAGGTAGGCAGGGTCAATGGTGAGGGGGTAGCGCGGGTCATAGTCACCCAGGCGAAAGCCCACTACTCCCTCCTGGGAGAGAGTGAAAGCTACCGCCACCGCAACCCGCTCACCACCAGTCTGCTGCCAGGCAATCGGGGCACTCTCGCTCAAGGCTCCCCGCCCCGAGGGAACGCGAAAGGAAAGGGACCCATCCTCTTGCACGGAGACAGGCAGGTTGTAGCGTAGGCCAATCCGGCTCGGGTCAGCACCGGCAGCCACCTGATAGGTGCTCTTGGCAATGCCGCCTGGGGTAGACTCATAGGTGAGAGTGATGCCTGGCCAAAGCTCCCTATAGGTGACGGTTGGCAGTGCTTCTGCCTTGCCACTCTCTCCCTCGGCCACAGGCATAACGGCGGCGCCGCCCACAAACTCCACCGCCAGGGCGTGCCCCAGGGAAGCCAGGTACACCCTACCCACCTCGAAGGCGAGCACGTGCCCGCCAGCCTGGTACTGCAAGCCGGTGGTCTGCACCGGCTGTGAGAAAGAAGACACGCTGATGCTCGCTGCTGCCGCGCTCCAGGGCAGCGGCAACAGCACCAGGGCGATTACAAGCAAGCAGTGCAAGGCGGCGCACCGACGGGTAAGGGGGAAACAGGCAACCATGGTGTATCCTCCTCGTCGCTATATGAGTGCCAGTCGCCATGGCCAGCCCGTCTTGCCCCCTGTTGACAGTCAAGCTCATGTTGGACGGCGGGCAGTCCTCCCCACCTACCGTCGGTACTGGCTATCTATGTATCGGGCGAAGGGAGTAGGACTTTAGACCTATTACTGGGTGAAGAGGTGGAGAGAACGCCGAGCCCATGCCCCCCAGGGCACCACAGGAAAGGAGAACGGTGCCGTGGGGGCAGGCCCCAATGTCTGCGGCTGGCCTCGCCTCGAGACGGACGCGAGATGCCTGCCCTTCGTCCATGGCCGGCCAGTGAGTGCCACCACCACTCAGTTGTTGGCCTGGTGTGCCGAGCCCTTGGCGCTGGAGGGCAAGAGCGCCGTGCTCAAGCTGGGCGACAATGCCTCCCGGCCTATGGGCCGGGAGGCGAAAGAGTGGCCGCGCCGCCACAATCAAACAGTCGAGCACACCGGCAGGAGCGTCCGCATCCTGGTCGTGCCTGCCGCCCATCAAGAGTTCCTGGCCCAACCGCATCGAGCCCCACTGGGTCCACAGCAAGCGAAACGTGGTCGAGCCCGACCGCCTGCTCCCCGCCTGGGAGCTGGCTGACCGTGTCTATGTCTACTTCGGGTGCCGGCACGAAGAGCATCCGACCATGCCTGAGAAGGCCGCTTGATCATGCGCAGGTGCTAACTCAGGCACAGTCAACAAGGGCCAACGGCGAGGCCCAACGCCCCAGACAGGCCACCTTCGGCGGCATCCAGTGCGGGCGAGCACGGTGGCCGGCGCCACCGGGACGTAGGAGTCCTCCGCGGCCTACCGCGATGAGCTGATGCCAGGTCCTTCCCCACCAGTGGCGAACACCGGCGGAGGCACAGACCTATGGGGTTAGGGCAACATATGACGGGGCCTACAGCAACACTGGAGGGCTGTTCTGCAGCAGCAGCGGGCCGGCAACAGATCAGGTTCGGGAGACGAGCGGATGCAGGCAGTGGCCGCAGAAGTAAATCCGCGTCCTAGACATGAGGAGCCGGCTCCTTCACTCCTTCAACGGAGGCTATCCCGCCGGCTGCCGAAGCCCTCCCCCCACGATGGTGACTCTCGCCTCGCCCTGCCACTCGTGGTCGGGCGAGGCCCTTAACGTGTTCAGTTCCCCTCGACTCTGAACTCATAGACAGGCCGGAGCCGCCACCGGCGGGCACCGACAGAGATCAACTGGGGGATTGCTTCTCGAAGCGGTAGCCCAACCCGTGCTCGGTGACCAGGTATCTGGGGTTCTTGGCGTCCGGCTCCAGCTTCTGGCGCAGGTGCCAGATGTAGACCCGGACGTAGTCCACGTCGTCGGTGTACTCCCAGCCCCACACCTTCTCCAGGATCTGCCGGGAGGACAGCACCCTGCCCGCGTTCTCCACCAGGTAGGCCAGCAGCCGGTACTCCGTGGCCGTCAGGCGGGCAGGTTCGCCGTTCACCAACACCCGGTTGTCGCCCAGATCTATGGTCAGGTAGTCGTCCTTGTAGGTGACCGGTTTCTCCGAGATGGGCGGCAGCGAGGCCCGGTGCAGGAGAGCCTGCACCCGCGCCACCAACACCCTGAGGCTGAAAGGCTTGGTGACGTAGTCATCCGCTCCGTACTCAAACCCGCGCAGAACGTCCTCTTCCCGTCCTCGCGCGGTCAAGATCAGGATGGGCACCTCCGATAGCTCCCGGATCCGGCGGCAGGTCTGCCACCCATCCATGTTGGGCATCATCAGGTCAAGAATCACGAGGTCGGGCCGGCGCGCGTAGAAGCTGCGTAGTCCCTCCTCCCCGTCGGTGGCGATGAAGACCTCCGCTCCGGCCTGCGTCAGGGCGTACTCCAGCAGGCGGTGCATCTTGGGGTCGTCGTCAACCACCAGCACCTTCTTGCTCTGCATCCCTAGTCCGCTCCTCGTGTGGACTACCGCCGGACGCGCCACCCCCCGCGAAGTGGAGACCTGGGCCGATGCCGTTCTGCGCGCCCGCATTATGTCAGATGCCCAATCATCTCAAACTGTAGCAGTGCACGCAAAGAACACAGCGAGAGTCACAGGGCACTTGTCTCTGTGTTCAGTCACTCTCCGCTGCTACACGCCCGGGAGCCCGCTCGCGCGCGGGCGGCCCGGGCTGTGGGCGTCACGACTTCTGAGGGTCTTCGTTCTCCGCTTCCTCTCCCTCCGTCCGGCGGAACTCCCGCTCCCTTTCCGCCAGCTGCCGCAGACGCTCCTGGACAGCATAGTTGACCGTACCCTCGGGATATCGGCCCTCGGCATCCCGCTCACCGGCGGGCTTGCCCGTCAGTATCTCGATGCCCTCGTCCACGGTGGAGACGGCGTAGATGTGGAACCTTCCCTCCTCCACCGCCTTCACCAGGTCTTGCCGCAACATCAGATTCTGGACGTTGCTGCGAGGCACAAGCACGCCCTGGCTGCCCGTCAGCCCCTTGGCCCGGCACACGTCGTAGAACCCCTCGATCTTCTCGTTCACTCCGCCGATGGCCTGGACCTGGCCCAGCTGGTTCACAGATCCAGTCACAGCCAATTCCTGGGTGATGGGGAACCCGGATAGGCTGGAGAGCAGAGAGTAGAGCTCCGCCGAGCTGGCGCTGTCGCCTTCGACCTCCTCGTACATCTGCTCGAAAGTGATGCTGGCGCTCAGCGTCAGAGGCACCTCTTCCGCGTACTTCCCCTGCAGATACCCCGCCAGGATCATCACGCCCTTGTTATGGATGCGCCCCCCTAACCCGATCTCGCGGTCTATGTTGACCACGCCAGCCCGGCCCATGGCAGTGCGGGCCGTGATGCGCGACGGCCTGCCGAAAGCGTAGTCCCCCATCGGCACCACGGAGATTCCATTCACCTGACCGACCACCGAGCCCTCGGTGTCGATCATGATCACGTCGTCTTCGATGAGCTCGCGCAGCCGCTCCTCTATCCGGTTGGAGCGGTAGATCATTTCGTCTATGGCGCGCTGCACGTCTGCAGCCTCTATCAGCTCATTGCCGTTCTGCCCCGCCCAGTAGTTGGCCTGTCGCACCAGGTCCACCACATCGCCGAACCGCACCGCCAGTTTGTTCTGATCCGACACCACTCGAGCTGCCTGCTCCACCACCCGCGCCACTCCTGAGGGAGCAAAGTGACGCAACCCCTCCTCGTGGCACACGGTGCCGATGAAGCGGGCGTACTGCGTGGGGCACTCCGGCCCCCAGTCCATCTCAGTGGCGAAGTCGGCCTTGACCTTGAAAAGCTCCTGGAAGTCCTCGTCCAGGGCATAGAGCATGTAGTAGAGGATTGGATCGCCGATCAGGATCACTTTGACGTCCAGCGGGATGGGCTCCGGCTGCAGAGTACGGGTGGAGACCACGCGCATCTCCTCGCCCATGGTCTCGATGACGATCTCCTTATCCTGAAGCGCCCGCTTGAGCGCATCCCAGGCGAACGGCTTGCTGAGCACATCGCGGGCGTTGAGGATCAGGTAGCCGCCGTTGGCTCGATGCAGAGCCCCAGCCCGGATCATGGTGAAGTTGGTGATCAGGGCCCCGAACTGCACTTGATGCTCGACCCGCCCGACGAGATTGTAGTAGTTGGGGTTGCTCTCCAGGATGACGGGTGCGCCCGTGAGCCCGCTATTGTCCACCAACAAGTTGGCCCGGTAGCGGTCAAACCGGTTCTCCTGCACGTCCAGCAGACGGCCGAAGGGGATCTGCTGTCTGGCCTCCTCTAGCTGCTCCATCTGCCTGAATGCTTCGGCGTTCTCCTGGATGTCGGCCTGGGCTTCGTCCAGAAATCGGATAACATCCTCGAACTCCCGGTACTTCTCCTTCAGCTCGTCCACCAGGTGACTGACAGCAAACCCGACGGTGCGGCGGTCCAGTTCTTGTAGCCGCTCGCGGGCTTCCTTCTGCAACTGAGGAATCCGTCTGAGTCGCTCGTGCAGTGCCTCTTGAAGCTCGCGCTGGGCTTCCTCGATGCGCTGGCGGGTGTCCTCGTCCAGCGCCGCGAACTGGTCTGGGGTCATGACTTCCCCGTCCAACACGGGGGCGAAGCCGAGTCCCTGCGGCGTCTGAAGCAGCCGGAATCGGCGCGCCTCCGCCTCCTCCTGCAGCTCTCGGAGCAACTCCTGGCGCCGGCGGGCGAACTCCAGATCTATCCGCTCGTGCTCCTGCTGGTACTGCTCGCTCTCCAGCGCCCGCGGGATTTCCACCCGGAGCTCGTCTACGAAACGATCCATGTCGGCGCGCAGTTGCTGCCCTTTGCCAGCGGGTAGCCGCACAGCGCGAGGAAGGTCCGAGTCGTCAAAGTTGTTGACGTAGCACCAGTCATCCGGCACCGGCTGCTCTTGCGCCTTGCGGCTCAGGAACTTGCGCACAAGGGTGGTCTTCCCCGTGCCCGTCGGTCCCAAGGCGTACATGTGATAGCCAGGGCTCTCGATGTCTATGCCGAACGAGATGGCTCTGACAGCCCGATCCTGCCCGATGACTTCGTCCGAAGGGGCCAGCTCTGCCGTGCTGGAGAAATCGAACTGCGACGGGTCACACACGCGACGCAACTGCTCGGCGCTAATGGCGTAGTCTTCTCTCGGCATTCCTTGCCTCCATGGATGCAGTGGCCTCCAACCGCCTTCGCCAACCTCAACTGGCAGGGCGCTACACAGAGGTGCTGGCTCCGGCACGGCCTCACCCCAGCCCGCGGGCACCAACCATTCTAATCAAGACAACGGCCCCGCAATCACCACGCGGAGCCGAAGTGCCCACGCCGGCCATCGCGCGCGGGAAGCCACTCTCGGCTAACTCTCTCCAATCGCTTGCAGAGCCAGACACTACTAGCCCGCCGTGTGGGATGCCAAGCTGAGACACGCCCGCGGCAGACTCCGGCCGGAGCTTACCCAGGCGCCCGGTACCTGTCAAGGCAGTGGCCGTCCTGCCGCCGAGTGTCGGCCTCTCGGGATTGGCCAAGCCAGGCGTCGGTTCGGCCGTACCGGTGCCTCTCGGATGCCGAGCCTGCGCGGCCGCCACTGCCTCAATGCGTGACCTGCGCTCCGCTCCGCTGCATCGGTCAAGCCGTCTGCGCGAAGCAGGAGACGCATTGAGGGCGAGTGCTTGTCGATCTCCCTCACCCGATTCCGGCTCAGGCTTCTTGCCGCGCTATATCCCCTTCTTGGACTGATGCTGCCGGTAGGCCCCAGGGTTGTCGGTCGGACCGACCCCGTTGCGGTAGGTGGTACGTTCCTCGGTGCCCTCATAGCGACCGGCCCCCACCAGGGCCTTCACCTCCTCTTCCATCAGCTCAGGCACAGACTGGCGCACCGCCTCTCGCAGGAAGTTCAGCTCCCCTCCCTGCCCCTGGCACCACCGCTCAACTGCCCCCATCCTTTCCTCGGCCACTGTGTCCTCCTTGCTGCTGTCTTACCCGACAAGCTCAAGAAGCACATGGTGGCCCTTTCGTCAACCCACTTTTCCACCACATGAGGGGACTCTAGCCTCGAAGGAAGGTGCCCCAGGCAGGTGCCCCAGGCGCGGTAGGCACTTGGGCGGCGGCGCGTGGGGGCGGGCAATCCTCGAAGGAAGGTGTCCCTGTGGTGCAGTGGGGGCTGGCTCGCCTAGTCTGAGGGGAGGGAAGGCCTTGAGGGGCGGCGCTGGTAAGCAGGTGTCCCCTCGGCTCTGAGCTGCGGCGTTGCAGTTGCGGTGGCGAGCGGGACGCTGTAGAATGTGTCCGGAGATGGCATGTGGTGGCGGTGGTCTGCTCCGTCTGCGAGTTAGGCTCGGTTGCCATCACCGATGCTTGAGATCCCGCCTCCGTACTCCAAGTCAACCTCAGCGTCGTTAGTGTCTGTCCCCGATTTGACTAGCCCTTGGGGAGTCATCAGCGACACAGGGCAGGTCGAGGCTGCGGGTCCATCAGGGTCAGCGGTGCCCAGGGTAGGCCCTCGGGCCCGGGGGTGCGTATCAAGCGTTCGTTCCCTGGCGCTTGGCCGGGCTTCACTTCAGTAAGCACCTACATGAGGAGCACGCACGCCCGCGGGCGGCACCACAGATCGGTTAGGCTGGTCCGAGGAGTCGTATCCCAAGGTGCGTGAGTTGTTCGAAGGAGAGCACCTCTCCCGGTGTTGATCCTGCAGGTCGCCGGGCGCGTCGAGGCCCGTGAAGGCCAGAAGCACGCTTGACGTGCAAGGGAGCGGTTGCCTATAATAGGAGCGACCTCACTGTTCCCTATTCCCTATGTCACCCCACAGAGGGTAGCCACACCCTGATCGGGAGTTGTGGCATCAACTGATGGATTCCCCCAAGCGCATGACACGAGGAAACTCGGTGGACCAATCTCCCTGAGGCCAAGGCCATGATGTGCACTACCAGTGTGGAGCGTCCCATCCATGCGGCCGCGTCACCACGCCTGGTGTCTCTGCTTGGTCCCTTTGCAGGTGCCGCCATGCCCAAGACGTCAACTCAATATGGAATCGGAGAGGTATAAGTGGACATTGCTCAACTAGAAGAAAAGACTCTTAGTGAACTGCGCACCCTGGCGCGCGACTACGGGATCGCGCGCTTCAGCCGCAAGAAGAAGGACGAACTGGTCATCGAGCTGTTGAAAGCCAATGCCGAGCGCCAAGGGTACGCCTTCGGCGGGGGCGTGTTGGACGTCGTCCAGGACGGGATCGGCTTCCTGCGCTCGCGCAAGCTCCTCCCTAGTTCCGATGACGTGTACGTCTCGCAGTCACAGATCCGTCGCTTCGGACTGCGCACTGGGGACCTGGTGGTAGGGCAGGTCAGGCCACCCAAGGACTCGGAGAAGTACTATGGCCTGCTGCGGGTCGAGGCGGTCAATGGCATGGACCCCGAGGTGGCCCGAGCTCGGCCGAACTTCGACGACCTGGTGGCTACTTTCCCCACTGAGCTTCTGAACCTGGAGACCTCGCCCGATATCCTCACCACCCGCATGATCAACATGTTCGCTCCCATCGGCCGGGGCCAGCGCGGGCTGATCGTCTCTCCGCCCAAGGCCGGCAAGACCACCATCCTGAAGCACATCGCCAACGCCATATCTGCGAATTACGACGACGTGCACCTCATAGTGGTGCTGGTGGGCGAGCGTCCCGAGGAAGTGACGGACATGGACCGCTCGGTAGACGCAGAGGTGGTGGCCTCTACCTTCGATGACGAGGTGGAGAATCACTGTCGGGTAGCCGAGATGGCTCTTAACCGGGCCAAGCGGCTGGTGGAGACGGGCAAGGACGTGGTTATCCTGTTGGACAGCATCACCCGCCTGGCGCGAGCCTATAACCTGGTCGTGCCCCCTTCCAGCCGTACGCTTTCCGGCGGCCTGGATCCGTCCGCCCTGTATCCGCCAAAGCGGTTCTTCGGCGCCGCGCGCAACACCGAGGAGGGGAGCAGCCTCACCATCGTGGCCACCTGCCTCGTAGAGACGGGCAGCCGCATGGACGACGTGATCTACGAGGAGTTCAAGGGCACCGGCAACATGGAGCTGCATTTGAGCCGCCGGCTGCAGGAACGGCGGGTGTTCCCGGCCATAGACATTGATCGCTCCGGCACCCGGCGCGAAGAGCTCCTCCTGGATGCGGATACGCTGAGCCGGGTGTGGACCCTGCGCAAGATGGTCTCGGCCTTGGGTGGAGGCACTGAAGCTACCGAGCTGATCCTGGATCGGCTGCGGAAGACCTCCAGCAACCGGGAGTTCCTGCTCACGCTCAACAAAGAGGCCATATAGAGCTATTGACAGCAGCTAGCCGGGCGGCTAGACTCGCTGAGAACGAGCAGTCGAGGCGGTAGTCCCAGGAAGCCGGCCCAATCGGGGCTGGCGCACGCTGAAGTTTCGTCGAGCCTTCCCTTTCCTGGAAGGTGAACACTGGGAGGCGCGTACGGCTGGCCTGGCTGTGAGATCGCCGGGTGTGATGGAAGGTCGGCGACGGCCTCACCTCTGGCGATGGTCGAAGCGTGTCCGCACCCTCATCAACGAACGCTGGGGGAGCAGAGACTCCGATAGCAGGCGATATGCCCTTCACGTCGCTATTCTGGTGACGGTGTCGGCATTGTGGTTGCTGCCGAAGGACACCTCCTCGCTCCTTGCAATATCTCTTCCGCAGAAGCCTGAGTATCTCCGTGCCGCAGTGGCCCTGGACGACCAGGTTCTGGCCTCTCGCGGTGTGCGCCAGCAGGCCGTCGTTCGGCCGCGCATGGTGCTCGATCGCCTGGCGGTAGTGAGGACGACAGAGGGCCGCTATCCCCAGTATGAGCCCAGCCTTTACGTGGTGCAGCCAGGTGACACCCTCTCTGCTGTGGCTCAGGCTTTCGGGCTTTCCCAGAAGACACTGATCTGGGCCAATGAATCGCTGGTACAACAGCAGGATCTCCTGTCGGTGGGGCAGCAATTGGTGATCCTGCCGATGGACGGCGCCCTCCATCGGGTGGCGGAGGGTGACACCCTGCAGAGCGTAGCCGAGAAGTACCGCGTGTCTCCCGATGACATCGCCCGTTATCCTGGCAACGTGCTGGAGGCGGACCAACGCCTGGTGGTGGGGGCACTTCTGGTGGTCCCGAACGCCTACCTCCCTGATCCGCCGGCCAGAGTGGTACCGACCGCGGTGCCGGCGCGCCCCGTGGTGCAGCAGGCGAAGGTGGCAGAACCGGCCCCCGGCACGGGCGCTCTGATCTGGCCCCTCAGTGGCCTGATCACCCAGGGCTATAGCGGTTACCACCCAGCCATTGACATTCACACCAAAGCGGGCGTGCCGGTGGTGGCGGCCGATGCTGGGACGGTCACACTGGTGTCGTGGCAGAACTACGGCTATGGCTACCACGTGATTGTGGACCACGGCGGCGGCAGGGAGACTCTGTACGCCCACCTGAGCGCCATCAGCGTGGAGGCGGGCGAGGTGGTGAAGCAGGGGCAAGAGGTGGGGGCGGTGGGGTCAACCGGCCGGTCCACCGGGCCGCATCTACACTTCGAGGTGCGCCAGGACGGCGTGCACCGAAACCCGTTCTCGTACTTGCCCTGAGGCTTCCTGAGCCGTAGTGGTCGGTCTGCCCGTCGTTTCCCCGGCCTCAGTACCCGGAAAGCAGCCTGTCCCCGCTCGCTGTGAGCCCACACTGGCTGGCGTGCCCGCGAGTGTGAAGCATGGCGTCCGCACTCAGGGATACAAACGGGGGAGCCTGAAGAGTCAGGCTCCCCCGCCGGTGTTGCCTAGCGTGCTGCTAGAGCACTAGCCCCACGGTTTCTCGTTGGCAGCGTTCGTTCCGGCTATGCGGCCCATGGCGTAGCAGTCCGCGCCGACGTTCGACATGCACTGGTAGAGGTGGTTCCAGAACCCACCGTTCTCGCCGGCGGCATACAGCCTGGGGATGGGCTTGCCCTCGGTGTCCAGCACATGGCCACCCGTGTCGCGGACCATGCCGCCCTGGGTGTTCAGGCACGCGGGGAAGAGCTCCACCGCATAGAACGGGCCCTCAGTGAACGGTACTAGGAGGTCTGGCGGCCGGTCATATGAAGTGAAGTTGGGGTCTCCCGTGTCGAACTCCAGATCCTTGCCGGCCTTGCAGGAGTCGTTCCAGCGTTTGATGGTGTCTTCCAACTGGTCTGGGTCGCGCCCGATCTTCTCCGCCAACTCGCGGATGGTATCGGCCTTGACCACCCAGCCCTTCTCTACCTCGACCTCATTGTTCTCGCTGCACTTGTAACCCTCGATGTTGTCGGCCCAGCTCATGGAACTGCCGAACAGCTTCCCACTCAGCCGGGCTTCCTCATTGAATATCATATGTATGGGTAAGGGGTACTTGTCGCGGACGTACTTGCCGCCCTCGACGATGGAGCCCACCATGTTGAACGTACCCTCTTTCCACGCCACGTCCTTGTTCTGGATGCCTGTCTTGGCCTTTCTGTACTCGTCCCGCCAGCGCCTGTTGTTGGCACCCACCATGATGCAAGCGCCAGCCTGAGGCAGAGCGACGGGGATGGCCGATTCGTAGTCCGGGAACCTGGTGGCGAGGCCGGATGGGGCGGCGAAGGCGCCCATGTTGCGCAGGTCTGCGCCGGCGGCCATGCACATCTTGATACCTTCGCCCGTGTTCAGGGGGCTGCCCTGGCTGAGGAAGGCTGGGATGTGAATGTAGTCGCGGATCATCTGCTCATTGTACTCGTACCCACCGGTGCAGACCACGACGCCTCTTCTGGCCTTGACGAAGACCTCCTCGCCGTCCTTCTCCGCTACCACACCCAGGATCTCTCTGGTCACCGGAACCTGTATGAGACGCTTGACGGGGGTCTCATACATGATGGTGACTTTGGTCTTCTCCTTGATGTAAGTGTCCAGGAAGTACCAGTTCCGCCCTGGACCCAGCTCGGGATCCAGCCAGTAGAACGATGGCTCGGAAGCGACGTCATCTGCCCCGGGGAAGTGGGGGAAGAACGGGATCCAACCACCCTGGCCAAAGGGCGGCGGGGCGCTCACCGGCTCCGCCCCGAGCTCGCGGAACCACTCGAGGTTCTTGTAGCCTTCCTCCAGGAAGAACTGGATCCACTCGTCGGTCTGGGGGAACCCCTCGCCGGTGGTGGCGCGCTTCAGGTACTCGGTGTATCCCTCCCAGATGGCGGGAGATGGGGCGACGAAGCCCTGACCGCAGACCCTGCTGTTGCCGCCACAGTGGTCCTCATCGCCCTTCTCCAGGATTATCACTTCGGCTCCGGCCCGGTCGGCCTCGATGGCCGCAGCTTGGCCGGCAAAGCCCATGCCGCAGATGACCACGTCTGTTTCGTAGTCCCACTTCGTAGGGCTCCACGGAACCGCTGCGGTGACGCCCTGAGCCTCGGCGGAGCCGCCGAGTGCGGCGGCAGCTGCACCTACAGCACCCAGAGCTGCGCCTCTGGTGAATTGCCTTCTGGATACTCTGCGAGACACTTCCTTCTTCTTTGTCACGTGATCCTCCTCGATCATGCTACGTATAGTGCACGATACGAAAGACTTCGGCTGACTACTCAGCCCTGCTCATTATGCAGCTCGTAATTGGTTTCGGCGGATGTACACCACCTCCTCTCCGAGGCACTCCTCTGCCAACGTCGCAGAGTCAGCCAGGTTGCCTGGCGCGGCGCGTCCGGGGAGGTGTTGCGTGCCCCACAGACGGCCGTCATCGCCGGCTCCATGGCGGATGTGATGCCCTGCCAGGCTCGGAAGCGGGGATGCCGCCGCCCCCCTTGCGTCGGGAACTTGCTGTCCCCCCACCAGAGCCAGCCTGCAGCGGCCCAGGCGTTTATAGCATCAGCCGCATGGGCTGTCAAGCGCCGCGGGCCTACGCTTCTGGAGTGCGTGCTGGAACCGGGGTGCCATTAGCCTGCGGGAGCGATGCAGGGGCAGGCCCCCCACCGGTATGGGCGAACACGAGGCTCGCCTGGGTCCTGCCCCTGCGGCTCTCGGGGCGAACCTCTCATTCATGCCTCCTGACGCCTGGGGGCGCGGACTGCGTGAGTGGGGACTGGGCACGCTGGGGTTGCCCTGGGTGAGGCTCAAAGGACGTCCCCTGGGCGGCCTTGCGGAAACCGCATCCTGTGGCTGCGGACAATGCCTCTCGCCGGCGAATCAGCCCAGGCTGCGCATGTGAGGGAACAGCAGAACCTCGCGGATGGATGGGCGGTCGGTGAGCAGCATCACCAGCCGGTCTATCCCCATGCCGAACCCGCCGGTGGGTGGCATACCGTAGCTGAGGGCGAGAAGGAAGTCCTCGTCCATCTGGTGAGCTTCTTCATCTCCGGCCTCGAAATCCCGCCGCTGAGCCCGGAAGCGCTCGTATTGCTCGACCGGGTCGTTCAACTCCGTGAAGGCGTTACAGAGCTCCATCCCGGCGACGAAACCCTCGAACCGCTCCACCCATCCCTCGCTGCCGGGGACGCGCTTGGCCAGGGGAGATATCTCCACCGGGTAGTCCATGAGGAAGGTCGGCTGTATCAACCTGGGCTCGACGTAGCCCTCGATCAGGTAGTCTACCAGTTTGCCCATAGTCGGCTTGGGCTCCGGCCGGCCGCCGATGTCGAGGATGGCCCGGTGTAGGCTCTCGATGTCGCCGTGGTCTTCGATATTGATGCCGGTTTCCTCGCGGATCGCCTGTCTGAGGTCTCTCCGGATCCAGGGTGGGGCCAGGTCCACCTCCTGCCCCTGGTATGTGATGCGGGTGGTTCCCAGGACCGTATGGGCGACGTGGGCGATCATCGTCTCCGTGCGGCGCATGACATCGTGGTAGTCGGCGTAGGCCTCGTAGAATTCGATCTGGGTGAACTCGGGGTTGTGCTTGTACGAGACCCCCTCGTTGCGGAAGTCCCGCCCGATCTCGTACACGCGTTCGTACCCGCCCACGATGAGTCGCTTGAGGTAGAGCTCGAAGGATATGCGTAGGAAGAGGTCCTGGTCGAGCTGGTTGTGATGGGTGACGAAAGGGCGAGCGGCGGCGCCTCCGTAGATGGGCTGCAGGATGGGAGTCTCCACCTCCAGGAAGCCTTCGGCATCTAGGTACTGCCGGAGGGCAGAGATGATAGCGGCCCGCAGGCAGAAGAGGCGGCGGGTGTCATCGTTGACTATGAGGTCTACGTACCGATGTCGGTAACGCGCCTCCACATCGGTGAGCCCGTGCCACTTGTCGGGAAGGGGATGAAGGCTCTTGGCGGCGAGCTGGGCCGATCGCACGTTGACGGTGGGCTCCCCCGTGCGGGTGCGAAACATCTCTCCCTGGACAGCCACGAAGTCGCCGATGTCGGTGGCCTGCCTGAAGGCTTCGTAGGCGTCCCGACCGAGCACGTCGCGGCGAAGGTATATCTGAAGCCTACCGGCGCCATCAGCCAGGTGGGCGAAGGTGGCTCCGCCCATAACCCGCTCGGTCATGAGGCGGCCGGCGACCGCCACCCTGGGTGCTGGCTCCGATGCGTCCTTCTCCCACTCCTCGAGAGCCCGCAGGGCCTCGGAGGTGGTGTGGGTACGCTCCACTCGGGCGGGATAGGGCTCTATCCCCTCCTCTCGCAGGCGGCGAAGCTTCTCCAGCCGTTGCCCGTCTGGGGAGAGTAGCTGAAGCTGCCGGTCTGCGCTGATGCCGTCATCCATCGGGCCCACTCCGGTTCAGTCGATGCTGACTATCGTGACCTCGACGATTCCGCCGGGGGCCCGGAAGGAGGCCCTATCCCCCACTCGCCTGCCGAGGAGAGCACGGCCCAGGGGGCACTCGTTGGAGATGCTGCCGTCCGTGGGATCGGCCTCAGCGGAGCCTACGATGCGGTAGGTTTCGGGAGGAGATCCGTTCTCGCAGATAGTGACGGTGCAACCGACGGTGACCTGGTCGCGGCCGGTGTCGCTCTCGATGCGGACGGCTCGCTTGAGCAGGTCCTCCAGTTCGGCGATCCGTCCCTCCACAAAGGCTTGCTCATGCTTGGCCGACTCGTAGCCAGCATTCTCAGCCACATCGCCTTCGCGCTTCGCCTCGCGGATGCGCTCGGAGATCTCCACCCGACGCACCGTGCGAAGATAGTGGAGTTCCTTCTCCAAGCGTTCTCTGCCGGCATCGGTGAGGTAGACCAGCCTGTCGTCCATGCTCAGCCCAACTCCTTGCCCTGGGTGACCATGCGGCCCTGAGGCCGCCTCCTGTCAAGAGGCAATAGAAAAGAAGCGCCGCAGCCCACCTGACGGCTGCGCGCTCCCGTTCGGACACGATCGGCGGCCCGGCGCTCCAATGTTCGGGCTAATTATAGCTTGATACCCACGACGCCGCAAGCGTCCGCATCCTATCATCTAAAATCCTACCGAGCGGGTATCGTTCCCTCAATTGATAATCCTACTGGGGGGAGCGATGTCTGCGAGGGAGAAGATGAGTCGGCAGTCCCGTGAGGAGTATCTCAAGGTGAT